>JAGACY010000453.1 GCA_017613855.1 Pseudomonadota bacterium | reverse complement strand
GGATCGCCGTGAATATCATGGGCGAGTTTGTCGATTTCATCGAGCATCATCACGGGATTCAGGGATTGAGCATGGCGCAATGCCTGCACAATGCGGCCGGGCATACTGGCCACATAAGTCCGTCGATGGCCGCGGATTTCCGATTCATCGTGAATGCCACCCAGGCTGATGCGCTCGAATTTTCGCCCCAAAGCCCGGGCTACGCTCTTGCCGATGCTCGTTTTGCCAACGCCCGGCGGACCATACAAACAGATTATCGGGGCCTTCAGATCCTTGCGAAGAGCAAGAACTGCCAAGTGTTCAATCACGCGCTCCTTGACATCTTCGAGCCCATAGTGATCTTCATCCAGAATACGACGCGCCTCGGCTATATTTAAATGATCCTCGGTCTGCTTGTGCCACGGAATATCCAACAATGTCTCAATGTGCGCCCTCGCCACCGAATATTCGGCACTCGCCTGGGGCAGAAACGACATGCGTTTAAACTGCTTTTTGACGTACTCAATGACTTCGGGATTGGCATCCAGTTTATCGATTTTTTCCTTAAGTTCATCGAGATCATTGTCAGGCTCGGCTTCAATTTGGTCCTTGAGCGCCTTAATGTGTTGCTTAATAAAATAATCGCGCTGCTGCTTATCGAGGTCGGTGCGCACCTTTTGAGCAGCATTCGCCACGAGTTTGGCCACTTCAAGCTGATTGGCCAGAATGTCGAGCAAAATCTTAAGCCGCGATCGAATCTCCAACGCTTCGAGCAATGCCGCATGCTGTTCAAATGGCATATCCAGATGAGAAGCAAGAAAATCACTCAAAATACCGGCATCCCGAATTTGCTCCGTTAAACGAATGGCATCGCGCGCCTCATTGGTTGGCTGACATTTTTCAAAATAACTCTTCGCCGATTGCCGCACCGTCCTTAGCAGATTCTGATCCTCAAAAACGGCTTCGCCAATAATGGCGAGCGGCGTCTCTTTAACCACGGCAAGATTCATTCGGTAAATCTTATTGGCCTTGTCGTAATTGACGGCAATCGGATGCAAACGGCGTTCGCCCCGCAGCGTAATCTGCCACCCCTGGCCATACTGATCCTCAGTCCGAACGATTTTAATAATTCGCGTATAAGTACCGATTTCATAATACGAATCGAGATTTAGCAGGTCAACATCCCCCACTTTATTGGGCCGCATCGGAATCGCAATCACATGTTCATCTTCTTTCATCGCCCGTAAAGCGGCATTGGCCTGCGACTGCGACAATACTTTAATGATAGCAAGTGCATTGGGATAAACGATGACATCATCGACCGGAAATACGGGAAGATCACTAAAATCGGGATGAAGGTTATCGATGGTCAGCAGGTTTTCCTGCGAAGGATCCGTAATGATTTTGCGGGGTTTCTTTTTTCCGTCCTGGGAATCCATGGGAATCTCCATCAAGGCCGTCGGCCTGAATATTCAATAAAACGCTGATAAATCAAAGTTTTAAACGATCCATTTATCCGACCCGAATGTGGGCCGAAGACGCAGATTAATCACTGTCTGAATTTTGGCAATGTTTTTTAATTTTGGAACGCGGCTATGCGAACGCATACGCCGCGTCGCTCGCCTTGGGGCGACCACATTGGGCCGCCCCTACGTCTCGCTTGTTTTTTTTCTCGGGGTAAACGCTCGCCTTGGGGCGACCACATTGGGTCGCCCCTACGTCTCGCTTGTTTTTTTTCTCGGGGTAAACGCTCACCTGTGAACGGCAGCATGTATTCCCTATATGAGCGGCGACACGATGTCGCCGCCCGAACGTGTACGACACGATGTCGTTTCACGTTCGGCTTTTCACTCTATGATATCGTTCAAGGGGGTTCGTGGGAAAGGCGTTCGAGCCAGCGCCATCGGCGCCTCTCGAACGCCGTCCCCCGACGCGGGGATTGTCAATGGTGTCGCGCGACACCCTTGACCGCCCGCCGCGCAGGCGCAAATGACTTTACTTAAAAGCATATCCACGCTTGTACAATATAGCCTTAATAATACCCAAGTAATGCCTCGACTTGGGGGCGTCCCCCATCTAAACCCGAGAATTTGCAAAACCTCAAAATTTCAATCATTCATTAGACTGGAGAATCGGGTTTTGTACCCATCGCACAGGCGAAAATAACTTGGGTAACGATAATGATTGGGTGGCGATACACAAAAGCGGGAATCACCGCAATTATCCTCATGATGAGCCACTATGCTCATGCACAGGACGACTACCTGCTGTCCATCGATCCCCATTCGGGAACCATTCAGGTTCAGGCAAACATCCTCGATATTTCATGCAAAGAGACGATTTGTTTGCCAGCTTTTGGCCAAAGATTTGGCGAACATTTTCTCGATCCCACTGTCACACAACCACAGGAAACCATACAAAGCCTCAATTTCGACAGTGCCGGTTGCCTTTCCTCACTCAACGAAGGTACCTCACTTCAATTTAAATACACGCTTAAAATGGATGCATTGCCTACTGATCGGGCATGGCTGGCATCCGAATTATCGCCGTTCCACTCGAACGAAATGCTTGCATTTCCCGGGGAATCGCTGTTCATCGAACGCGGTGCCAACAATACGCCGTCGCGCGCTCAAAAAACGACAATTGCCGTTGAAAATGGCGGACAAATCGTCTCGACCCTGGCCATTCATACATCAAATGAAAATGCACGTTTCGTCGAAAATAAAGAGATTCCCGGCGATATACAGCTGTTTGCAGCCACTGATCGTTTCGAACTCAACCGGAGTTTCTGGACATTCGGAACTCCCAGAATTCTCATGGCATCCTCCGAGCACATGAATATTCAAATTGCTTTGGCTGCTGACTGGCCGATTACGACCATTCAAAGGGAAATCGCCATTATTCTTGATGAATATGCCCGCATCATTCCCGAAAAAACACCGAAAAACCTGGCGGTATTCTGTTTCGATGTACCCTTCGATGCCAACTATCACCACGGTTTTGCACGTCCCGGCGGCATTATCCTTCAAATGGGAAAGGCTGCGATTTCGCAGGCTTCGACGCGCAGAATCCTCATGGCGCATGAGATTTTTCATATCTACAATGGCGAGGGACTGCGATTTTCCCCGAATGAATACGAAAAAACAGCGTGGTTCCGGGAGGGCATGACCCAATATGTGGCGCTCCAGACCTTGCTTTCATTGGGCATGATGACAATCAGTCAGTTCAATGAATGGATGTCATCGAGCATTGAACGAACTTTGAATGCCAAAAAAGGCGATCCCATCGATGTGTACCATCAGGGATTTTTCATTTCGCTGGCTTTTGATCAACAATGGCGCCTCTATCAAACGCAGTATTCAATTATTGATTTCTGGCGCTGGATCGGCACCTCATCCCTTTGGAACCGTCAGCACACCAACGTTACACTGCTGGATGCGCTCTCCGAATACAGCCGGTTCGATTTTAAGAATTTCTTTTCTCAGTACATCGAGGGAAAGACGCCGCTTCCCGTCGAACAAATCCTCAAACTGAGCGGTCTGTGTATCCGAAATAAAAAAACGTGGTTCTTTTCGGCAGGGATGGACTACGGCTTTGACAGCCAGAATGCCAAACTCTATGTCAAATCGCTCGATCCCAATGGCGTTGGCAGACAAGCGGGGCTGTCACTCGGCGCACAAATCGTTCCCGAAACCAATACCAACTGGAACGATGCATCCGACAAGCGCATGACTGTCATTCAAAAGTCGCAGCAAAAGAAATTGCGCATCCCGACCATGAGTGTCAGCAAAACGGGGGTTTCGGTCGAAAAATGTATGTAGGCCGTATTTGCCGGCGGCAAATAGGCCGAAATGCCGTGCGTATTGCCGACAACTGGTCGGCAAAAGCACGGCACCCTAAAGAATAAGCCCCAATGGCTCTATACGATCAAAGTGTTGATAAGCGATCTACTTGGGAGACACGATGAAACCAAGCTTGTCATCAGTAAAGACGTTCCATGGAACGTCTCCCCAATCCCATCCATAGGCAGCCAAAGCGATCACGGTATATCACGGAATAAAAGACGCTGCGATATGTGCAGCTCTAAAGATTCCACTAAGTATCTGTGGAATGAGCAGAGGCAGTACCGTCCACAAAATGAGCAGCAAGCCACAAAGCAAAGACGTTACGATGGCCGATCTTTCGGGTTTTTCGCGCAAATAATAATAAACACCCGACCCCATGATGATAAATGCCCAGGGCATCGCAATGACATCCAGTACGGTCGTCAGCCACAAAACGGGAATACAGCTGATAATGCCTATGACCAGGAGAGGCGTCACTGAATAGCCAACAAAGCGCACTGCACGATCGATACCGCCCTTATGGCCAGATAATGCACCAACACCGCTTATAATCAGAGACATTCCCCAAACGAGAGCAAAAATGAGGATGATTTCCGAAGCCCCCAAAATCAAAGCATTC
>JAGACY010000452.1 GCA_017613855.1 Pseudomonadota bacterium | reverse complement strand
CTGGCAATTCTGGGGTGCTCCGGAATCTATACAAATGCAGTTTTGGACATCGAGTTTTTTATTCGCAGAAGCGCACAGGGCTTCGGTCAAAGGGCAGTTTACCTGAGATGATCCAGAATCCGTACAAATGCAATTTACGGCATCGAGCCTTTTATTTTCGGCTGCACACATGGCTTCGGTTAATGTGCAGTTACCCTGAAGTGATCCCGAATCTATGCAAATACATCTTTCCGCATCGAGCGTCTTACCCAGTAAATCGCAATCAGCTTGTGTGATTTGGCAATTCATGGATGATTGGGGATTGTTGCTTTCACTTTCATCACATGCGTTTGCGCATAATAACATGATGCAAATGGCCAGAAAGTGTGAATCTGATTTTCTCATAATGCTGTTCCTCCATTGACGTAGATGTGTGATGATATTGCTTTTAAGCAAGACCTGGATTCAAGCTGCAGGTGTAGGATTAGTGTACTTATCCTGCTAGCGGTTTGGGGCGTGCTGTGATAAAATGCGCAGGGAGTATTGATGCGGTTTTGCCGCATCTGGCGATGTTGAAAATTGGGGTGTAGGATAAGTACACTTTTACTGCACATCAGAAACCAATGTGTTTATGTATGTTTCCTCGCATGATATCTAAAATTCGACAGGGTCATGCCGCACGATTGCGCTGCTTTGGCGCAAGTCAGCAGGCCTTTTTTCCAGGCGGCGAGTGCTTCAAAAAAGGCTTGGTTAAGCTGGCGTTTTGGCTTTCCCCAGGTTTTGCCGCGGGCTTTGGCGGCGGCGATGCCTTCGGCTTGTCGTTGGCGGATCATACTGCGCTCGGTTTCGGCGACGTAAGACAGTAATTGCAAGACAATGTCGGCAATCAATGTCCCGGTGAGATCTTTATCTTTCCGCGTGTCGAGCAGAGGCATGTCGAGCACACAGATATCAATACCTTTTTCTTTGGTCAGAATGTGCCATTGTTCCTGGATTTCGGCATAATTTCGGCCTAATCTGTCAATGCTCTTGACGATTAATAAGTCGCCCGGTTTGAGCTTGCACATGAGTTTTTGATATTGCGGGCGGTCGAAGTCTTTACCGGACTGCTTGTCGATATAGATTTGCCTGGGGTTAAGTCCGATTTTGGCGAGCACAATGCGCTGGCGGTCGTCGTGCTGTTCTTGTGTACTGACGCGGATATAACCATATTGTGTTGGCATACGTGACCTCCTGTGGTGAAAATGCCTGGCGTATTGGCGACAATGGTAGAGACGGGCGTTTCGCACGTCTCTAACCGTTGTTACGCCAATAGCCAGGCACGGAGGCCGTATGCGCGCAGCGCATAGGCCGATGCGTTGGGCGTACTGGCGCAGCCAGTAGCCCACGATATAAAAAATATGACAAAGTCATCCACGAAGCTCCATTCACGAAGCTCGTTATGGCTACATGCTATACCCATGTGGCTCGGAAGTTGAAGCAGAAGCTAAGAAATCCCCATTAAAGACGAAATAAGAATATTAATATATATTTATATTGAGTTTGCGCGAATCTTAAGGCTCACAGTTGCAGGGGCCTAGTGCTTGAAGCTTAGATATGGTTTTCACCACTCCAAGCTCTAAGCTCTAAGCTAGTCTTGGACTCAAGCATTCCATTCGGATAAGCTCCCCTATGTGCTCGACCGCAACGCAGCTTTTGCTGCTTTTTAAATCGCAGCTGTCAATGCGATATATAATCCTTATCTCTTATCATCACTCGTTTCCCCGATTTGTGATTCATCACTGTCCGCTTTCTTATCTGTATATGTCATAAATATAATGGCACTGGCAGTAATCACAAACCCGAGAATAATATATATCGTGAGTGGTTCGCTGAATAGTGCAACGCCAATACAAATTGCTGTGATCGGCTCCATGACGCCGAGAATGGCCGTCGTCGTTGCACCAATCGTGCGCGTGGCATAAGTCATGGTGACGAGAGAGCCTACGGTCGGCACAAGCCCAAGTCCCATCACAAGTCCGAATTCTTTCCAATCGATAATGGGGGCAATACCATGCGGAACGGCTTGTACAAAAAATAGAATACTTCCGACCGCTAGGGTTATCATGCCGAGGAATGATGCAGAAATCTTTTTAATGCGCTTGCTGCAGTTGACGATGACGAGATAGAATGCATACGAGAGCGCAGATAAGAATGCCAGCAGAAATCCGAGCCAGTGATATTCTGCGGAAGCATCGGGTTGACAAAGAAATACAACGCCAATGAACGAAACTGCGATGGCAAGCCACTTTTGCCACGTTGGATATTTCTTCATTGCGACCATGATAATGGCGACCAGGACGGGTTCTGTATATATAATTGTCGTGGCAATGCCCGATGGAATATAATTGTATGAATTGAACAGGCACAGACTGCTCAAAGAAAAGAGAATGCCGAGTACGATCAGAAGCCAGAACTGACGAAAAGCAACTTTTCCCAGGGTGCGGCGGCACAGACAATAAATGAACATACAGATAGTGGCAGAACCGTATCGATAGAATAAGACCGAATCCACCGGCATTTGATATTCTGTGATAAGCGGAAGCGCAAACAGGGGATTGGTACCATACGCTACGCCCGACAAAATGCCGCACAGATACCCATAGAGCCGCTTGTTATTTCGGATTGAATGGCTCATTAAAATGATTTGTACTCCATTGGGGAACTGCCTTTGGCTGTGTTTTATCTGTTTGCAATTGGATGAATGCGGGCTGCGGGCATTCACCAGGGACGTTATACCACAAAAAAAAGGGCTTTGTATAACCACCGAGAATATGCCTTGTTCTTGAGGTTTCATCTTCTCACTGCTTAGAGCTTTGAGCGGCAAATCATTTCTCTAAGCTCCAAGCTCTAAGCTCCAAGCTAAAAAAAACTGTGCGTATTGGCTGTGCCAATAGCACAGGCAAAGCGGCGTATCGGCAAGCATAGCGCGGCCGATAGCCGCGATGGTGAGCCGTATGTGCGCAGCCTGTAGAGACGTTCCGTGGAACGTCTATCAGGCGAGCAACATAGGCGAGCGTCAAAATAAAGCGGATATGAGGTATGACATGCCATGCAAAGTCGTATATAATGATTCAGGCATCCCTGGCGCAAATGGTCGAGATGTTCAGATAAGATAACGAGGAGCGGGCAGCATGAAAAAAAGCGTATGTACACTGCTGGTAGCGGCGGTGTTTGTTATCGGATGTAACGATGATTCCGGCAATGGAAGCAATAACACAAAACCGGAGGAAGTCGCTCAGCCGCAGGCATGCGAAATCGAAGGCCAGGTGAGATGCGGGGATGCGTGCATTGACCCGAAAACGAGTCAGGCGTATTGCGGAGCAGATGAGAAGTGCGAGCATTTTACGGCGTGCGGCGAAAACCAATCGTGCAGCGAAGGAAAATGTACTGCTGTAAAGCCGGCCACGGGGGAAGATGAACAGCCCGTAAGCTGTGAGACCGGTGAACATGAATATAATAAGACCTGTGAGCCGGACAGCGTCGACCATTGCGGAACGCATGACAAATCCTGCCTGACGGTCGAGGGTTGGGCCGATGGCAAATGCGAATCCGGCCAGTGCGTTCTCGAGCAATGCCAGAGCGGCATGCATCTGAATGGGGACGTCTGCGAACTCGACACCATCGAACATTGCGGCAGTACGGAAAACAACTGCGCCAACGCCATCGAAGGCTGGAAAGAGGGGGCGTGTTCTGAGGGGGCGTGCATCGTGGCGAGTTGCATGGATGGATATCACATCACGGAGGCCAAAACCTGCGAACAGGACCCGCAGGGATGCGAAACGGATGGCCAGGTGAGATGCGAGGATGTGTGCATTGATCCGAAAACCAGTCAGGCGTATTGCGGTGCAGATGAGAAGTGCGAGAATTATAAGAAGTGCGAAGATAATGAATCGTGCAAGGACGGTGTTTGTGAACGTAATGTGAGTGCTGACGACCCCAGTTTCGCCACCGATGATGGTATTCCGGATGGCATTACGTTCAGACTGATCAACAAATCGGGAAAAGATATTTGTTTTTCGGGTAAATTCAAAGTGTATATCAAGAAAGGCGGTCCACAGGACGGATGGGCTGAGGGCGCGACAACCTATGAACTGGAGTGTCATCTCTCTGCGCCAACCAGTGAGGCTGGCGGATGGGCGCATTGGTATGAAAACAAACTTACACTGGCACCCGATGCGTACAGGGACTATGACTTTACAGAGTTCACGGAATACTGGGGCAATGGCCAAAATGTGACGACCAAAATAGTTCCGTTAGATGAATATGTTAACGGTCAATGGTATTTCTTTTCTGAGGACAATCCCGGCTTTATCGCGTCAAACGGTGCGGGCGGTGTGCCTGCAATCAAGCTGGGGTTTGCTGCCATGAAGGATGACGGAACGAGGGGGGACAATCCCTTCCTGCTTCATGTCAGACCTGTCAAGGCCAGCGACGGCAAGCTCGAAAAAGGCAAGAAATACAATCTGGTCATTTATGAAGCTGTGACCGACAGCAAATATTGGCATTGTGATTAATATATTATTAGGACGCGTTTAATATATTTTGAGGCTCGCTTTGGGGAGATCTGCGCAGTCGCCCCTACAGCTCGCTGACGCCCGCTATCGCTGTGCGATACGCGGGCGTTTGTATATTTTGGGGGTGGTGTACGGTGGTTAAACAAATCCAAATAAATTCTAATATCCTTTCGGCAAACTTAATTTTTTCGCATTGTCAGCCCATG
>JAGACY010000451.1 GCA_017613855.1 Pseudomonadota bacterium | reverse complement strand
TGCATGGTACTATCTTGCCAAATCCTATCTAGATTATTTTCATGACAATGGGCTCTCAATCTATGGAAACAAGCGCATTCAACTTCCCATTCCGGAACTCTACGTCATTTTTACCGGCAATCGTTCCCGCAAACCAAAGGTTCTAAAATTGAGCAATGTCTTTTTTCAGGGCAGAAGCTGTGATATTGAAGTTAAATTTCACATGATTTATCGCGGTAAAAAAGGCAGTATCATCTATCAGTATATCACCTTTTGCAAAGTCTTTTCAAAACAGGTAGAATTATATGGGCGAAGGAGAAAAGCGATAGAAGAGGCCATTCGCATTTGTATTCAATCTAATATTCTGAGTGCATATTTAAAAGAGAGGGAGAAAGAAATTATGGACATTATGACTGCATTGTTTGATCAGGAAGAAGTCACAAAATCGTTACAGAAAATGGCAAAGATGGATGGTATCCGCATCGGTAAAGAGGATGGCATCCGCATCGGCAAAGAGGATGGCATCCGCATCGGCAAAGAGGATGGCATCCGCATCGGCAAAGAAGGCGGGATTCGTCAATGTATATTGAATGGCCGCATGGCTGGTTTTACCGATGAACAACTCACCCAGATTACAGGATTATCGCTGGATGAGGTAAAGGCTGTGACTCAAGAGGGGGACACCCCATGATGGACTGACCGCACCCAGGAATTGGATGCAGTCAATTCGGTAGGTTTTATCCCATTTCGGTCATGAGCCAGTTCAGAACTTCTGTGTACCAGACGCTGCTGTCGGCAGGATCGAGCACCCAATGACCTTCATTGGGGAAATAGATTAAACGACTTTTGACGCCCATATACTGGAGTGCCGTAAAGAGTGCAATGCCTTCGGATGTATAACATCTGAAATCCTGCTCGCCCTGAATGACGAGCGTCGGGGTTTTGAAGTTTTTAACAAAATGATGTGGTGAAAACTTATGGCAAAGCGCGGCAGCATCCTCGTCGAAAGGTTTGCCGCCGAATTCGTATTCATTAAACCATAGTTCATCGGTGACATAGCCGGACATTTCGGTATTAAAAATACCATCATGGCTGACGAATGCTTTGAATCGGTCGGTGTGTCCCATGAGCCAGTTGATCATGAAACCTCCAAAAGAGGCACCCGCCGCAGACATCCTGCTCTCGTCGATTTGTGGTATTTCCTTAAGGACATGATCTACAAATGCCATGATGGCATTGGGACAATCATCGCCCCAGTGTCTGCTGATGGCTCGGGTCAGTGCATGACCATATCCGGTCGACCCCTGAGGATTGCAAAAACCAACGATGGCACCCTGCGAAGCAAACATGGCAACGTTCCAGCGATAATGGAACTGATCAAGAAAAGCGCCCTGAGGACCGCCATGAATCAAAAGTATAAACGGATATTTTTTTGTGGCATCGAATCCCGGCGGCAGAACAACATAACCTTCGAGTGTACTGTCTTTATAGGTATAATGCGTGCATCGACCGCGGTCGATCTCTATATCAGACAAGACATCACCGAAATGAGTCAGATAATGGATCTTTTCGTCGGAAACACGTTCACTGCCCATGGCAATGAGTGGCTCAAAAGGCTGCAGATCTGTAAGTTCGACGCATTCGAGCGGTGCATTGAGGGCTTCGAGGCCTGCTAAAATTTTACCGCCGCCATAGACAAATTTCGAATAAGTACGCCCCGAAGTGAGCTGCATGACGTGGCCGGAATTCAAATCGAGGTCAAACAGGCCAATATGGGCAAAATCCTGGGCTTTAAAGAGCAGTTTGCCTGGCTGTGCCTGAACGAATGAATCAATGGAACGCTCAAAATCTTCAAGATATATGCGGGTATGATTGGTTTTGAGGTCGAACACCTTGAGCCGTGTGGCATCAGCTTCATAGCCGGGCGTGACGAGCGAACAATAGGCAATTTCTGTATCATTTAGAAATTGGGGGGCAGTATCGCAGCCATCGGTATTGGAAATTTTGACGGCTTCGCCGGGTATCATCCCATTGAGCATCATGACATAGATACTGTTGTTGGTCGAACGTGCGACCATCGAATCCGGATTCATGACAAAAGCGATATGTTTCCCATCGGGCGAAAAATCATAATCGCAGGCGGATTCGAGAGCAATCGGAGGAACGTCGGCATCGAATGGCGTCAGATCGACCATTTGGCCTGTCGACACTTCGACGACAAACAGATGGTTCCGTTTGTTTTCACACCAGCTGTCCCAATGGCGGTACATGAGTCTGTCGGCAATGCGCACCTGTGCTTTGGGATGGCTGGCACGATAGATCGTGGCCAAATCCGGTTGTTTTTCGCTTTTTTCAAACGCGCTCTGAACGTTGGGGTCGGTATAAACCGATCGTGAGAACAGCACCCGATTGCCCTCAGGAGAAACAACCGGCCGCGAAGCGCCTCCGGGCCCTTTTGTAATGGCTTTGGCACATGAACCGTCGCTGTTGGCGCGATAAACCTGACCGTCGGCAACAAAAAACATCCATTTGCCGTCTTTCGAAAATGCGAAATCACCAGCGCCTTTTGCATGTAACGCAACGTGTGATGAAACACCGCTTTCCAAATCGATTTTGTAATTATGTGTCGTCGTTTGGTTTTCGGCGAGTTCAATTTTCTTTGTTGTCAGCCAGGCATAGCGACCGTCCGGAGAAATCGCCATTTGAGAGAGACGCTCAATGTGAAAAAAATCGTTAATCGTGAGCGCACGTCCCATGTTCCCTCCTTTTTTTTAGCTGAAACAAAAAAAGCAGCCTTCTGGGCTGCTTGAATGGGGCGTACTGGATTTGAACCAGTGACTTCCACCGTGTGAAGATGGCACTCTACCGCTGAGTTAACGCCCCGG
>JAGACY010000450.1 GCA_017613855.1 Pseudomonadota bacterium | reverse complement strand
GGCGACATTATTTGCAAAAAAAGGTCATGTACTGTTCACGGTTGATGAAAACGACGGGCTCACGGCAAAAGTAGCAAACGATGTTAGCCGTAACATTAAAAGCATTACTCGGAGCGCAATGGATGATTTTGTGAAGGAATATATGAAACCTGGTGGTCCGGACAAGTTTTATATGGTGCCAGGCTTAACCGAGAGTGAACTCCGTAAATTGTTTTCGGTCGGATGTGTAAATGCCACCGCATCTGATTATTTCACCGATAATCCGAAGTGTTCGCTGTACATTGTGGCTAACAACAATGCTAAGAATTTACCCGATTCTTGGTGGAAGAAGCTTGCGGAAAGAACCCAAAACGCTACGGATAACGAACGCTATCAGCTCAATAATCACGAGCTTAGTTATGCCGGGGCCGTTGTCGACTATGACATTTCTAATGGAGCAGCAAAAAAGAAACTGTCGTATGTTGGCGGTGCCGACTAAGGAGGTCAAGACCTATGAAAAACCAAAAGTCTCTTGAGCTAGTTCATTCGGCTCTTGAAGGAGATAGCCTTTCCCATCACGGCATTATGGGTATGAAGTGGGGTATCAGGCGTTATCAACCTTATCCGTCCGATTACCATGGAGACGGGAAGTACGTGGGACCGAAGAGTGGCGGGCGCGCCACACGTACGTCGCTGACGCGTCAAGAGCAAAAAGCACTTGCCAAAGATATTCAGGAGTACGTGAAACGCGGTAATTTTGTCAATCGCGAAAAAGTCATGGAACTCGCCAAAAAACATCAGAAAGCATACGGCGAGATCGTAAATGATAGGCGTGTTATTGACGCCGCGTTGAAGAGCAAGACCGCTGAAGTATACAGGGCTTGCCGGTACAATGAGAGTTCTGATAAAGCTGCTGATGATGCGGCACAAGAGTATCAAGACGCTCTCAGAGAAAAGGCAAGAGATGTTCTTGGCGAATATGCGGACGCACTTGCCAACCCATCTGGCACAAAGCCTGGCCCGCATAATAGCGCTTCGGTTCAATTATCTCATATGATAATGAATAACATCCCGGAGCAGTTCAGTAATGTTAGCGCTAATGACATGAACGACACCGAGAAACGAAATTTTGCGGATCTTGTTGATAACGGCTATGCCATTGACCGATATGGAAATTTGGCGAAAAAGCTTAACTCTGGAAAAGGCACTGCCGAAGTATCGGTCGATATTGATAGCAAGTGGGCGCATAAAGTTGGAATAGATACGGCGATTAGTAAAATCGATTCCGATTATGCTAAAAAACTGGAAATGAATTTTCCGGCAATGGAAAAAGAGGCAATCGATCAGTGGCTTTCAACAGATTGGGACGATCGCCATTTTGGAGAAGCGTTCAACGCTCCTAAGGAGGAGATTAAGAAGCATCTCGTGGTCGATTTCGTTCGACCTGTAGATAAAAACAACGTTGAAGTAACCATCGGGCTTGATGACGAAGCATTCGGAAAGTACGATTGGTTCGGTATGCCCCATGTCGAGTTCACAATTCCTAATGGCGATTTCGCAAAGCGTACGGCCCGAACCGGAAGTTACGACGACTAAGGAGGTCAAGACCCATGCGATCCTACCGAGAACTAATCCGAATCCCGACGTTCGAAGAGCGGTTTGAATATTTGAAACTGTCTGGCGACGTCGGTGCGGAGACGTTCGGATGGGACCGATATTTGAACCAGCGATTCTATCAGTCGAAAGATTGGCGCTCGTTCCGAAATAAGATCATTGTGCGTGATACTGGACCTTATGGCACTGGTGACATGGCGCACTTTGACTACCCCATCAACGGGACGATCATCATTCATCATTTGAATCCGATAATGATCGACGACATGGATGATCCTGATGCGTTCCTTGATATTTTGCTAAACCCCGATAATGTTGTTGCGGTGTCTCATATGACTCATGAGGCTATACATTACGGGACCGCGGAATTGCTTCCGAAGGATCCAATCATTCGTCGGCCAAACGACACGTGTCCGTGGCGGGCATAACAAAAATCTAAAGAAAGGGCTAAGAACTCCAATGCTTTTAAACAGCATCCATCTTCGCACCAGATTACCGACATGTTTAAATGCCGGGCACTAGGAGGTCTAAAGTTGCGGGAGCCCACAAATTAAATAAAAAAATGGAGCGCATACTAATCTCTAGTTTCCAATAAAGTCCTGCAGGCTTTTGGAAATAAACAATTTATTTTTTTTATCAGCAAGAGGAGGAATTAGTATGTCATTCACAACGAGCGGAAACGACATGGTAATGCCGGTTACCCCTATGGGTAACTATGGCGGTGGCGGCGATGGCTTCGGATGGGGCGGAAATGGAGCTTGGTGGCTTCTGGTTTTGTTCCTGTTCGCAGCTAATGGCAACGGCTTCGGCTGGGGCAACAACGCGGGCGGCATGCTCCCGAGTATGATGAATGCGAACAACACCAACAATGATATTCAGAGAGGCTTTGACCAGCAGGCCGTGATGAACGGTCTTTCTGGAATCACCTCTGCGGTGACGGGCGTCAACCAGGCTCTCTGTAATGGATTTGCCGGTGTCAATGCAACCATTAACCAGGGCTTTGCCGCATCCGAGGCTTCTGAGAATGCCCGCCAGATCGCAAACATGCAGCAGGCGTTCTCGCTGCAGTCCCAGCTGGCTCAGTGTTGCTGCGATAACCGTCTTGCTACGGCGAATCTTCAGGCTACAGTTCTTTCTGAGAACTGTGCTGATCGTGCAGCAGTGTCCGATGGAATTCGTGACATTCTTGCGAATCAGACGGCTAATACCCAGGCGCTCATTAACACCACCAACGCGGCGGTTCAGGGCGTTATGGACAAGATTTGTCAGCTTGAGCTCGATGCAAAGAACGATAAGATCGCCGATCTTCAGAACCAGCTTACGATGGCGAATCTTGCGGCTTCGCAGACTGCTCAGACGGCTCGCATTCTTTCTGACAACGCGGCACAGACTGCTGCCCTTGAGCAGTATCTGAATCCGGCACCGATCCCGGCGTACGTTGTGCAGAATCCCAATTGCTGCTCTGCCGGCTATTACCAGAACACTGG
>JAGACY010000449.1 GCA_017613855.1 Pseudomonadota bacterium | reverse complement strand
TGGTTTGGTTTTTTCGTCGTCATCGTTGGCGTTTTTGTCGCTTGCCCTGTCGTATCCGCAAGCCTGACCGTACCCGATTCCGGCGCCGGCGGCGAAGTCAAATTTTTCGAGCTCATCGTATCGCCATCGCATCGAGACGATGCCCATGTGTCCAGTTGCAGCGGCTTCGTTGCCGCCGCTCATGCGATAGAGCAGTCCGACTTCGTATTTTCCTTTGTAAACGGGTATGAGTGCTTCGACGCGCATGACCCATGTGATGACATCTTTGGTCGAGAGCATGGCGCCGCCGCCTAATCTGAGGCCGAAGCGCGGATCGCCTTCGGGTTCCTCGACGTATTCGGTGTGGCCCATTCCTGATTCGACGATGAGACGGGATTGTGCACAGTCGAGGCCGGCCTGTGTGCCGTTGACGGAGAGCAGCTTGACATTGGATCCCGCGATATATTCGCCGGTTTCTGGGTTTGTGTATCCCGATTGTGCATCGGCGAGTGTCAGGGCATCGACGGAACCATCATAGAGTGCGAGGCATCCTTCGTGGGTTTGGACGAGGCCGGTGTATGGGGAAGTATCGAAGTTATCGACAATTTTTTCGGTGGCCAGCGGTGTTCGCAGTACGAGTGATTTTGCGTTGGGGGCGCCATGGTCTTCGACGGACAGAATGCGGGCGCCGGTTAAGGGGACGATGGCATCGGCATTTTCGACGCGTTCGATGCGCCATCGTTCATTGTTGGGAAGTGATTCGTCGGAATTGCGCACGGCATAGTAGCAGGCTTTGATAGCCGGTGGCTCGTGTGGTGTCATGCCGAGTGCTTGTTCTTCTTCGGTGAGCTCCGGTGCCGGACCATATTCTTCGAGGCAATCGCCGGTGAGTACGAGCGTTCCGTCTTCTGCGGCCATGAGCTCGCGAGTGGAAGACAGAACCGCATAGTGCGTGTTTCCGTTTTTAAACTGATAGTCGAGCAGTGTTTCGGCAACCCATTCGGAATCGGCGGTACGGGTATAGACAATCGCAACAGATGAGCCGTCTTCGGAATCTTTGTCACAGACGAGGATGCCGAGTCCGTCGATGCTGTCTGCGTAAAGAGGATTGGTGCAGTCTTCGGGGGCAGCGATGGTTTCGACATTGCCTTCGGGACGAATCATCCAGAGTGCAGGGGCCGTGGCCTTATCGTCCGATGCTTTTACAGCAGGCATGAGGCCGAGTTTAAACCCTCCGGTGTACTGGGGATTGTATGCCACCGTGGAGGGCGTGGAAATTGTGGATTCCTGAGTTGCCTGGAGCTGCGGAACGGTGAGCAGACAGAGCTCGCCATTTTCATCATTGGCAAAGAGCGTGGTATTTTCTTCGTTTGCAGCCGGGGTTGCCAGGATCATCCAGTCGGGTATGGCGGTTGTGGCGGCATCGGTGTCGGGCTGATGTTTGAGCGTCCATCGGTTTGCGAGATTCAGGACATTGGCTTGGGAACAGGTTTTAATCCAGGCTGAGCCATCCTGACTTAAAACAAGATCCTCGCCATTCCAGATGCCGCCCAGCGTATGCATGAGGGTTTGTGGTGCATTCTCGTCGAGCGTCCAGGATTTTCCATTGTCGCGTGTGATAAACGTTCGGATATTCATGAGGCTTCGCACGCGGATGATTCCTGTACCGTCTGCACGCCACCAGATGCCCTGGATGTCTGCAACCTGTGTGGGGGCTTCTTCCTGTTCTGTTTTTTTGCTCGATTTGCTCGGCTTTTTCTTTTTGGCAGCCGCTTCTTCTGCGGCCAGTACCGCTTCGGGTGTCATGGCAGCAACTTTGGCATCATCAAAGAAATCGGCCAATTGCTTTTGCTGGATGGTACCGGATGTTAAGTTGATCAGGTAGAGTTTTTCACTGTCTGCATAGGCGAGTGTATCGGATCCGATATCCATTGCCTTTACATCGGCGATGTCCAAAATCGAGGTGAAAGCATCCGGATTTGCGGTGTCCTGCCATGAATTTGATGTGAACAGCGCAGATCCATTGTGGGCGAGGATGCGATCTTTATCGTCGAGAGCAAACCATTGTGTGTTTTCGGGTAAAGAAATGACGCCGAGTACATTCAAGTTTGTGTCAACGGCATAGAGGTTTCCGTCTGCCAGTTTTGCGATAGCTGTATTCTTGCCCGTGGCAAGGATTTCCGGTGGGGCAGGTACGAAATCAACTGTGCGTGTATCTCTCCATGAAGCCATGTTCTGTGTGGGCTCGAGCCAAATGGCACGAGGCGGCTCGACGGTTTGCTTGACTTCTTCCTGGGCATAGCCCCAGGAACACAATGTGAGGGATGCAAGAGCCAGGATAAGAGTTTGCTTGGTATATCTCATTTGGATTAATCGGATGCTGTTTGAAATTGGGGGTATATTCCCAAGTTAAAAAGACGTGCGGGATGCACCTGTTGAGGGCATATACCATAGATGGAAAGTATTTTGTTGTGTTTATTCCATAGTTGAATTTTGTTATAATACTGCGGGCTGTTTTGGTGTGTCTGCCATATTGCTAGGAGCATTCCTAATGAAACTTAGAACCATTTTTATTCTGTTTGCAGCATCGTTGACCCTCTTTGGGTGCAATTCCGATAATTCGTTTGAGAAGGCTGATCTTTCGGCTTATAAACTTCCGATTATTAATGGGACCAAGGTCACAGGGAATGATCGCATGTCGACGGTGGTCTTTTATTATGATCTCACTAGCCTGGGGTATGGCAAGAGTGCGTTTTGTACAGGCACGTTGATTTCGGAGAATTATGTTTTAACCGCCGGGCATTGTGTGGGGGATTGCGGAAATCCTGATGCTGCAGAGCTTCTGGCTTATGCACGTGTTGGGATTGGGCAAAATGTCAAAAATCTGAAAGCGACCTACGATATTGAAGGGGGATACGTTCCGAGCAATTTTGTATGCATCACCACCGATCAGGGGGATACCGTAGAAAATGACATTGCTATTATAAAACTTACGAAATCGGTTCCTTCATGTGTGGCAGAACCCGCCTACATCATTCCCGAGAAGTACGTACCAACCGCCAAAGATATCGATTATAAACCCGGTACTTTCGTCAATTTGGTAGGATTTGGGCTGACCAATGTCAATGATGATAAGTCGACCGGCGTAAAATATGAGACCACAATACCCGTGTTGGCATATTGTTCTAAAAAGTCCGGCGGCGTTAATTCCAAACATTGCAGTGAGACATTTTATGACCATCCGAATGGTCTGATGTTTCTTTACGGGGTTGACACAAATGGATGCAACGGCGATTCGGGCGGTCCTGCTTTTTATACCAAAGACGGCGTCGATTATGTCATGGGTGTGACGAGCTATGGTGATCAGAATTGCGAGATATTTGCAGCCTATACTCTAGTCGATGATTTCCGTAGTTTTGTGACAAGCGTGGTTCCGAATTTGCCAACGCCTCCGATTTATGAAGATTGCACGAATGGTGTGGATGACAACGGGGATGGTCTGAGCGATTGCAATGATCCTCAGTGTATGTCAGAACTTGTCTGTCAGCCTGAGAATTGCACGAATGGTGTGGATGACAATGGCAACGGAAAAGCAGATTGTGAAGATCCGGCTTGTACATCAGAGCTTTCCTGTCAGCCTGAGAATTGCACGAATGGTGTGGATGACAATGGCAACGGGGCAATCGACTGTGAAGATACTCAATGCTATGAGGATGCATGGTGCAAGGTGGAACATTGCGACAATGGCATTGACGATAACCGTGATGGTCTCGCGGATTGCGATGATCCTCAATGTTTGTTTGACAGTTCCTGTGAGACAGCTCCAACCCCGATCTCGTTAGCGGAAGATTGTACCAATGGCGTGGATGACAATGGCAATGGCTTTGTCGATTGTGACGATGAACTCTGTGCGCAGGATCCTGCCTGTATTTCACAGCCTGTGTCTGGCGACGATGAGGATTGCACGAATGGTCAGGATGACAATAATGATGGCCTCGCAGATTGCGATGATCCACAATGTGCACAAGATTCTGCCTGTACTTCACAGCCAATAGATAATGAAGACGAGAATTGTATCAATGGCATCGATGATAATAATGATGGGTTGACCGATTGCGATGATCCCCGGTGCATGCTCGATGCAAACTGCACATCCGGCGAAGAACAGCCTCCTGCTTCCAATACAGAGAATTGCAGCAATAATGTGGATGATAATGGCGATGGTTTGATCGATTGTAACGATCCCATGTGTGCACAGGATAGTGGATGTAACACGCAGCCCGGCGGCAGCACCGGAACGGATGTGACACCCGCTACAGAGATATGTGACAATGGGAAAGACGACAACAACGATGGTCTGTCCGATTGCAACGATCCCACATGTTTTGAATTCTGTCTTGCTGCGGGGGCAGATGCCGCTACCCAACTTGTCAGCTCATGTGCTGCGGTACCACGCGGATCGAATTCGGCCCCCATTGGAGTTGGTTTTGCTTTACTTGGTTTGCTTGGATTGTGCGTAAATCGGCGTAAACAGTGAGCCCGAATGGATTCCTTTAAAGAAGCAGCCTGCGAAGGGGACTGATTTGAGGAATCTCTCTGGCAAGAGGAAACGCTTTGTCTGCTTTTGCAGTCATGAGGAATTGGGGCGTACATTTTTGTCTGTAAGAAAATACCTTCATTTTAAAGGATGATTACGACATTTGAATGCTTGGTTTTGACCTGTTGATTTTGGGGCTTATGGAGAACGAATGCAAATGAAACAATTTATAAATTGGGTATCGATTTGCCTCATCTGCTGCGCAGCATTGGCCTGTACCAATGAGCAGACCCACAAACCAACGGCGCTTATTTCCGCCAAGCATGCTATTATCAATGGTAAAAAGGATACCTCTGTCTCTCATAATGCGGTCGTTGGATTATATGGCATCAAGAATTATGATAGAAATTGTAAGACTCAGAGCGGTATCTTTTGTACGGGCACTTTGATTCATCCCAAATGGGTATTGACAGCTGCACATTGTGTGACCGAAATGGATGACTGGGGACATGTCAGCATTTGGGAATGTAATCAATACACTCGTATTGGCCTTGGTAAAACAGAGCTGGATGTCGCGAAAAAATTATATGATGTTAAAAATATCTATTATAATCCTGACTATAAATATATTGCTCTTTCCGGCGCTCACAAAGGGTATAATACAATACATGGCGATATCGCTTTAATTGAACTTGAGCAGGAAGTGCCATCCTCTGTAGCTAAGCCTATTTTGCCGCATCCCAGCTGGTTACCCGTAAAACGCAGTGACCTGTCAATGGGCATGGAGCTTTCCGGTTATGGCTTTGATGAAACCGGCGAGGGGGGGACTAAGTTAAAAATCACGATTGATGTGGAGGATTATTGCGGTAAATTCAATTCAGATGACAGCGAAAAAGGGTGTCCCAAAGGTGAGATGAAACTGGATGGCTGTCATCCCAATGAAATGTATGCTGCCGATGGGTCGTGTTATAATAATGAGACCGAAAAGATATGTATTCCTCATGGCGGGTTTTATTATACTCAATACGATGGCGGCCCATGTCAGGGGGATTCGGGAGGGCCTGGATTCTTTACTTTGGGCGGTGTTGAATATGTCAGTGGTGTGACGAGCTATGGGGACATGATCTGTGGTGGATTTGGTATTTCGACCGCAGTGCAGGATTATTATGATTGGATTATCGCCAAGGCGCCCGCTGTAGCTAAGCAATATGTAGAAATATGCGGCAACAAGCTTGATGATGACGGCAATGGGAAGATCGATTGCGAGGATGCAGCATGTGCTAACAGCAGTAAATGTGGTGGCGTAGGGGAAATTTGCGATAATGAAAAAGATGATAATGGCAATGGGAAGATCGATTGTGATGATCCCGATTGTATGCTGAACAATGACTGTAAATCAAAGCCGGGCAAGGATAATGAAGTTGAAGATTGTACCAATGAAAAAGATGACAACGGCGATGGCCTGATTGACTGCAAAGATCCTCAATGCGTCAGCGATTCTGCATGCAAAACAGACGATAATCCACCTTCGGAATCCAAAGAAA
This sequence comes from Pseudomonadota bacterium, assembly GCA_017613855.1. The sequence continues at coordinate 4,849 of JAGACY010000449.1, read as the reverse complement.
ACTGCTCGAATGGCACGGATGATAATGGCGATGGCCTTGCAGATTGCGATGATCCTACATGCAAAACAGACGCTGCATGCAAGAAAACTGAAATCTGTAATAATAAAAAGGATGATAATGGCGATAGCCTTGTCGATTGTGAAGATCCTCAATGCCTCGAGACTTGTAACGCAGCGATAGCCAAGTCGGTCAAAAATCTGGCGGATTCCTGTACAGCCACGCCTCGCAGTTCCAATCACAGCCCCATTGGCTTTGCACTCGCTGTGCTGGGTTTGCTGGGAATCGTGGCTGCAAGAAGGCGACAGCGGAATTGTTTATAATTCGCAATTTGCAATTCGCAATGCGCAATTGGAATGCAATTCTCCAATAGAATCGACACGCCTGGAAGGCGTTTCATTCGTAGAGAATAGCCGGGTGTGCCGCAGGCGCGCCCGGATCGGAATGAATGAACAATGGGTTGTGAGGGAATGCGCGATGCTTTGCAAAAAGAAAAGCCGCTCATTGAGCGGCTTTTCTTTTAAGGTCATTGAGTTATCTCAATTTCCATCGAATGATATTGATGATGAGCGGACCAAAGGCGACCAGGAGCAGCACCGTGGCCTTGACGGCTACAGGCAAAAGAATTCTCTCGTGCCTGTTCCAGAATTTTGTGGGCCGGTCTTCGGCACGTTCGAATGCATAGGCTTTGTCGCCGACGACCTGCCGCGTCAATAACTGGTTGAGTGCTACAGGCGGTGTCAGATAGCCCAGTTCAAAGGCACACAATACCGTCACCCAGAAGTGAACCGGATCGATGCCATTGGCCGATGCAATCTGCGTCAGTGTTGCCGAAACGAGAATGACCGCCCCGTAGGGGTCCATGATCATGCCGATAAAGACGAGGATGATAAAGAGCATTCCCATGGCCATCACGGCATGGAAATCGCCGCCAAATTGCTGAGGAAGCAATTCATTGAGGTGAGCACGGTCGATAATACCGCCGACGCAAATCGAAAGCGTCATGAGGGCAAGCAGACCGCCCGACGAAACTGCCGTCGAATTGGCTGCGTTAAACAAGCTCTTGAGAATCCCATCCGGTGCGGTTTTGGACGTTTCTGTAGCTGTTTTGGATCCTTCGGATGTTGCAGTTTCTGCTTCTTTTAAGGTTTCAGTCGCTGTTTCCTCGGTCTCTTCTAATTGTTCTAAGGTCTCTTTGGTTTCGGCCGTTTCTTCGGCTTCTTTTAAGCTTTTACCCGATTCGGATGCATCAGATTCTTTCAAAGCTTCGGCATCATCGGGAGAATCCTCACCCTTGATAAATGCTCGCTTTGCGATAATGCGATCGTAAATGAGCAGCACGATGAGCACGAATGGCAGCAGCCAGGCCGCAGAATACTCATTGAATTTAGCGCCAATCCCAAATCGGAAAAGCAGCAGGACCGCAGCACCAATTCCGATATAGGGCAGCACGGGGACAATGGCTTTGCCGATATTTTTGAAAATGGTCTTGTTCTTTTTGCCGTCGAGCGAGAAAGCCCAATGGAATTGTTCGTGCTTCGTCCAGTAGATGACGAGCACAAAGACGAAAATGTTGACCAGGAAGACATTAAATCCGGCATGGAACAGCTCGGTCGTCGTGACATCCTTGTTGAGTGCTGCAATAATGACGACGAGCAAGCACGGGCTGAGAACGATACCCATCGAACCGCTCATGGCCGTTGCAGCCAGAGCCAGCGTATCGCGGGCTTCTGCACGCTTGAGTTCTCGGTAAATGATGGCACCTGCCGCAATGACGAAGATACCCGAGGCACCCGAATAGGCCGTCGGAATGGCCGAAAGCAAAACAATCGCAATGGCCAGCAATTCGGGGGAAAGCTTGAGCGGACGAATAATCGCAAAGAATTTATCGGCAATATCCGTGTATTTGAGCATCATGCCGCTGAAAACGTACAGCGCGACATTGCTGTACAGATTGGCATGTTCCGTCATCTGGTTGAGATAAATGGCAACGCCTGCAAAATGCTGTTCCACGATGCCGAAATAGAGCCCGCAAATCCATGCCATATAGGCATAAAGTGGAATTCCCAGCATCATTTGGCCGATCGAACTCTTAGCCGGTTCGCCGTCGCCCTCCTTGAGCGGAATAAAGAGCAGCAGAATATTGGCCAGAGCCATGAGGCCGAATCCAATCATCCAATAGATTGGTAAATTCGATACATTATCGACACCGGAAGCAATATCCTGTTTGTAATAAGCCAAAAACGAGAAAATGACGATGAGATTGCCAATGAGCTGTGCAATCTGTGAAACACGGTCATCGCGTCTTGTTCTTGGGGATCGCAAACCGAGGTGCTGCCGTTGCAGCGTCACCGCAAGCCCGCAGAAAATAAAGATAAGAATGAGGAATTCCTTGACGAAGCCGACCGATGAAGTCGCAATATGGCCGACGGCTCCTTCGAAACTCACAAAAGCCTGCAGTCCGGAATCTTCCTGCCGTTTGACCAGGTTTTCGTATTTTTCGAATTTGGCGAGGCAGATTTCACGGGCCGCATTTTGAGCATCGGCGCTGACTTCTTCTTCTTCGCCAAAGAGGTCGTCGAGCAAATCGTCTTCTTCAGCTGCCGGTGCCGGTTCAGGCTTGGCATCCGGGTCACAGTCGGGCTTGACGGGCGGCTGCCTCAATTCTGAATAGCCCGTCCACTGGCTTTCACCGATGTCGAGCAGGGTACTGTGGACGTTCTCGACTGTTGAACACAGGATGATCACGACGAGCAGCAGCGTAAGCGGTATCGTCGTCAGGAGAACGCCAATCTTAGAGAGTTTGTTCATACGGTTGATTTATCTCCCTATAGGTTGAGGTAATTTGCATATTGCCGTGCAATAAAAAACGGCAATCCTTCAATTCGGGAAAATGAGTGATTCTACCTTAAACCGTCACTATATCAAGGATTTTCAATGTGTGTATGGGGGCGGCTATGCTTGGGGCCGACCACGCTGGGTCGCCCCTGCGCACGCCAACTCAGCTATTGCCTTCGGCAATACGCTTCGTCCGGGCTGCTATGGCTTTGCCATACGCAGCCCTTTGCCTATTGGGCGCTCGCAATTGCTCGCCATAATCGCGCCCAAAAACGCTCACTTTGCGGGGATGCAGGCCCATAAACATTCCAAATGCGTATGCCGCAGGCATAGCATTTGGCGCAGGGCGTATTTGCGTCAGCAAAAAGCCCGCGCAAACACAAAAAAAGAGACGCTCCGAAGAACGTCTCTCTGGATAAATCCTTAAGAAATACAATCAATTATTCCAATTTTTGTGCGCACTCGGGGCGCGTTTTGTCTTCGCTGCAGCGCAGGCGGCGCATCAGCGAGAGGGTCGTCTTGTCATAGACTTTAAGCTCATCGCGAAGTTTGACGCGGACATCGAGGAAGATTTGGTCATAACGATCTTTGTCCTCTTTGGGGATGTCGATCCAGTATTTCTTGTCGACGGAGGCATCGGCTTTGGTCGAAAGCTGCAGGATTTTCTTGAAGTTGTCGGACCCATATTTACGGGCATTGACGCCGAATTCCGGATTGAATTTTTCGGATCGGATAAGCACCTGTCCAGTGAGCTGCGCAATTGGATAACGAATGACGCCGCCCTTTTCCTTGACACCTTTTTCGAGTTCGAGGGGTTTGAAGGCAGTGGCCGGTGAATAGCAAATGTCGGCTGCACCGTTGTTAAAGATGCCCGAGAAGGTCGAAATGTCTGCCGAAACCATCGAGGCACCGACGAGTTTCACCATGTGGAGCGCGGCCTGGTCGAAATCGATAGTCGTAATGCGCTTGCCGGCAATGTCTTCGATGGATTTCCAGCTTTTGTCGCGCACCATGAGATAAACAGCGCCCATGGGCATGATCATCGCAGTTTCATATTCGCCGTTTTTCATCTTGTCTGCGAGTTTGGGGTCGGCCATCAGGGCGATGGCTTTGCCGAGCAGATCGTAGCTGGGGAGTGCGCCGAGTGCTTCGAGTGAGGATGCAAACTTGGAGAAGCTGCGGGCACGAACGCCGGTCAGGAAAGCTGCATCGCATTTGCCTGCCTTGAAATCATCGCTGGCGGTTTTTTCGTTGGTATAGGGCTCGAGTTCGAGATCGAAGCCCCATGCTGTGGCGGCGACCTGGAAATCTTTCATGGTGGCGTAGGCATCGCCATTGGCACCGGAGGGATCATAGACACAGAGAGTTCGGGATTCGCCGGCGGCTGCTGCATTTGCAAAACAGAGAGCCGCAGCAATTGTCATGGCGATAGTGGCGAGTTTTTTCATTGTTTATCTCCTGATACAGATTGAGAAATGATTATAAAGAAAAAGTATGATCAATGAAGATACGTGCAACAGCACGTCTTTACAGGGGAAATCGTTAGAGCAATATCTGTGCCAGTTATTGTTGTACAGGCTCAGCCGCTTCGTTCTCCTGGGGTGTAACGTCCGGTGCGGGCGTTTCTTCATCCTCGAGAAGGCCGTCGAGCAGATTATCGACTTCGCCCTGGTCGAGTGCCGATGCGGTGTCAGCGCCTGGGCATGCGGGCTGCATAAAGGGAGCGCGGTGTCCCTTTTGGCGCGTCCATGCGAGATCGGCCTGATGTGTGATAATGCCTTTAGCGTAGGCATTGAGCATGTCGTAGTCGTGGTTGAGCTTGCTGTCATCGGGCATATCGGCGAGTGCCTGGCACATGACATCAGGTTTGCCGATATTGGAGGCCATCATCGCGAGCATGGCACGGGCAAGCAGGACGCCCTGGTCGTCGCCTTTTTTAGCGGCTTTCTGCATGGCATCGAGCGGATCGACGCCCTCGGGGCCAGCCCCGGGAATGCTGAGCCAAAGGGAGGCG
>JAGACY010000448.1 GCA_017613855.1 Pseudomonadota bacterium | reverse complement strand
TGTTTAATAAACGAAACAAAGGGAAAGCAGGGCTTGACAACGGTCACTACATATCAGAGACGTGCGGTCTGCACGTCTCTACCGGAAATATGGTTTCATTGGGAAATATCAAAAATATTTACGCTGGCGTATCGGCGCAGCCGATAGCCGGCGTTTTGACGCGCATTTGTGCGCAGCACAAAAAAGCGGCAAAAGTTTGTGCGCATTGCCGCCGGCAATAGCACAAACGCATTCTAACGCAAAACGATTCCATAACGCGAAAATCGATGGTCTGAAAGTGTATTTGAAAGAACATACTGCGGACGCCCGCAAATTTCGCTTCGATGCACGATCGAACCATAGCTCGTTCGAGTGCGATCGCGATTGGAATCCCGGTTATCCTCAAGAATATAATAATAATTTTTTTCGAGTGTCACGACATTGGTCTGTGAAAAAAGCAGCTGATTGGGTGCCAGGACGGGGTACCATTTTTCGGGTTCGGCAATGGGTTCACCCGAAGTTTCGATCCCATTAGGCAATTCATACATGACGATGCTGCGATCGATGATGTCTTCATCGCGGCGTGCATAATATTGCTGCAAAGTTTTGCCATTGACGCTGGGATGAAAGCCATACAACTGAACCTCATCGCCGGGAAGTGCAATGACACGCCCAAAAAAAGCGCGCCGGCGAAAAGTGCCTTTGTCCTCAATTTGTTCTTCAATCAGAACGAGGTCGCCGTACGTCGGTTCCTGACGATGGTACGCCATTTTGTTGACGAGAACGATATCCCCTTTTTGCATTCCCGGCATCATGGTGTCGTTTCCCATCCACGTGCGCTGCCAGATACAATTGACACTCAGGTAAAAGCAGATGAACAGGGGAAGCCAAAACGACAAAAATGCCACTCCCGCATGCGCCCATGATTCGGAAACCCGGTGCAGTTTGGGAGGATGGCGAACCACGTAGACAATGCCATAAAACCAGATGGCGATGAGCAGCACACATACCGACAAGACAATCGGCACCGGAAAGATCCCGGTAAAAAGAGACAACAGCGGCATCGTCAAAAAGAGCGTGGCGAGCAGGAGATTGACAAAGATCCCCAAAGGCATGCGCTGGTGCACGCAAAGGAATGCACCGGGTGCCGCAAATCCTAGGATATAAGCGGAAATCGTGGTCTGTTCCTGTTCAAATTCGACCGTCGGAGCTTCGTAAAAAAAAGATTCATCCAACGGAGCCTGGCTAACTTCTGCAGCCTGATGCTCACCACTGTCCTGGGCGTCGATGTTGGGGCCGTTTGTCTCTGGCATGCGTGATTGTTTATTTTCTTCGAGGTTTAATACTGAAGCTAAAAAGGGATTGAAATGCGCAATGCGCAATTGAATGACAATACCTAAGGTTTAGGGCTGAAGCTAAGTGTAAATGGCATTTTTAATTAGCAGTGAGCAGTGAGCAGTGAGCAATTGGAATGCAAAACTAAGAGATGACTCTAAAGCTAATAATTTCATTCTTTAGGAGTAACTTTGAGAATCCCCTAACTGCTAACTGCTAACTGCTAACTGCAATGAATCTGACGATTATTGAGAATGCCTGAATAATTACACATTACACATTACTCATTACAAATAGGGTATGGTTGCCGAGCTGTCTCCGCCGGGCATCAGCATGGGCGCGGTATCTTCCATGCCCTTGAGTTCACAGGCCTGCATGGATTTGCTGGATTTATCGAGGGTCTGTGAAATTCCATTTTTTGTGTATTTGTACTGGTTGCGGACGTAATCATCCGATCCGCTGTCGTACCGCTGTTCCCGGATAAAACTCGCGATGAGTTTGATGCCGCTCGAGGACTGCTTAAAAACATAGGAACGATCGGCATTCATTCCGCCATTGACGCAATGTTCATTGCGGGTCACGATAATTTCTTTTTGTTTATCACCATCGACATCTTCGAAAGTGATCTGCGGTACTGCCGTCGAAAAACCGGAATCGAGCGAAATTTTATTCCATGTCAGACCGGCATAACCGTTGAGCCCCATGCCTGCAATGAGTAGCGTATCACCGGCAAATGCAACGATTTCGGGCATGGATGTGCCAGCAATATCCTCTTCGACCTTGGTCCATTCTGCCTCGATTTTGGCAGCTTCATGATCGGCATTTAAAATCTTCGTCCAGATGGAATCCCGCATAGCGAGCCGGATACGTCCCATTTTTTCGCGTTTGATGCTGCCGGGTTTCTTGGGATCGATGGGGCATGTGCCCAATGTTGCCTCATCTTCATTGGGGTCATCCTGATCCCAGTCGCGGATGATGACGCAATAACGCATATAACCGTTCATGACGGGCGTTGTTTTGCTCAATGCACTGTAGGCGATTGAAACCTCAAAATCGTAGCCTTCCTCGCCAACGAAACCGGCACCTTCGAGCCCGTCGGCGCCCTTGCCCGACGCCCACTTGATGAGTGCCCTATCGCCATCGACCATCGGGCCGATATCCATCGAAACGCCGCGGGGATTGCCCAGCGCTTTGCCATCTTCCCCTTCGGGAACGAGCCAAATCTCGACGCGATCGGATTTCCATTGTTTTTTCTTCGAAACGACGGCATTGTCCGTCACGTTGACGTAAAAATAAATCTTTTCCGCGCCGTACTGCGCCTGAATTTTTGCGCTCAAATCCTTGGGGCCGGTCCAGTCATAATCGTATTCACCACTGAGCAGCGTCGATTTGACTTCAACGCCATCAAATGCCCCCCAGTCACTGACATTGCCATCGGCGCGCGTATCGATATCGCTCGTCAATTTCGCCGTCAAATCGAGAACTTCCTGTTCTTCCGGATTACCTTTTCTCGGTTTTTCTTTGGGTTCTTTTGGTGCAGCCACCGCCAGACTCGAGCAAAACATACTGAGCACGACGACAGAAATGAATAACCGCATAACATCCTCCAAAGCTAAAAATCTTGACAATCCCGATGATGCACACAATACCCATCCGGCAGGACGGGGGGCATTCGCGTCACCTCGTTTCATTATATCAATTTATTTATGTTTTTGTAATGATATATGCGGGGGGATGTGTCCCCCCGCGCGGCTATTTTGCGACGTGCGTACGCACGCCGCTGCAATACGCCGCTCCCCCCTCCGTACACGGGATATACGTCGCATT
>JAGACY010000447.1 GCA_017613855.1 Pseudomonadota bacterium | reverse complement strand
TTACCACACATACTTATTGCTTTCCACAAAAAATAGGTTGAAGTATCCCCAATACTTACTACAACGGCGATCACGAGCACTCGACAGGCGTGTGCTCAATTCAAAAACAAGGAGAATTTTAGTGATGAACGAAATCAAATTAAATCCCATTGGCAAGGTCGTTAATGAAGATGGCGAGTTCAAGATAGTCCTCGAACATGCATATCGAGCGGGTTTGAAGGGATTGAAAGACTTCAGCCATGTTCAGGTGCTTTGGTGGATGGACGGCTACGACAATTCCAAAGACCGCGCAACACTTGTAGAGCAGAAGCCCTATACAAAAGGCCCGGATGAACTCGGCGTGTTTGCACTTCGATCACCCGAAAGACCCAATCCAATTGCGGTATCCAACGTGGCGATTGCATATATACACGAAGAATCGGGCACGATTGGGCTATATTATATCGATGCATTCCCGGGAAGCGCTGTTCTCGATCTCAAACCCTATACGCCAAGCATTGATCGCGTCGAACACGCCACGACGCCAGCGTGGTGCAGTCATTGGCCAAAATCCTACGAAGAGAGCGCCGATTTCGACTGGGAAGCTGAATTTAATTTCTAAGGAGATAATATATGTCACTCGCCGATTATATCGAAAATAAACCTGTTATCCATACAAAACGGCTTTGTATTCGCCCCATGTCTGCCAAAGATATTCCCGCATTAAAGGAATGGATGCCGGATAAATCGATTTATACCTATTGGGGAAAAGGCCCGGGCAAAACCGATAAAAATCCAGAACTATTATTTGAGAAAGTTGAAAAGCCCACCAAAAGCTTCCATTTGGGCATCGAAGAATTAGATTCGAGAAAAGTCATTGGTGATCTATGGGTTTATCTCATCGAAAATGATCGGATGGCCTCTGTTGCCATTCGAATCGCTTCATCCAGTCATGGAAATGGCTTTGGTACTGAAGCACTCAACGCAATGACGCGTTTTTGCTTCGAACACACAGAACTAAAGCGCTTGCAGGCACAAGTAGATGTGCGCAATATCGCTTCGCAGCGCATGCTCGAAAAATGCGGCTACCAGCGTGAGGGCCTTATCCGCCAAGGCAAAATGGTCAATACCTGGTGTGATTATTACCTCTACGGCATACTCGCCAGCGATATGGATTGAGCTGATTGAGCTAGTCTTTGTTTATACTGTAATCGTCTGTTTTCATCTGTATGTGGACTGTGCTATTCTAATATTGAGGCATGCTAACGTAGTACATGCTTTGGAGGTAACAGTCATGGCAAGTACATTAATTCAGTTTAGAACAGATGATTCAGAAAAATTGAAATCCATTCAAATTCTGGAAAAGCTGGGGTTATCTTTACCAGTCTATCTTCGTATGTGTATGTCCCGATTAAATCAGGAAAATGGCATTCCTTTTAGCATGAAACTCGAACCCAAAGTTAATCCAGGAATCCGTGCCATGCAGGAAGCCAGCAAAATTGCCGAACAATTTGGAATTGCAGATATGACACTCGATGAAATCAATGCCGAAATCGATCAGGCGAGAAAGAGCAAATGAAGAAACGATATGCTGTTATCGATACAAACGTTGTAGTTTCTGCTGCATTGAAACATAGCTCAATCCCTGAAACATTGTGTGGTGTCATGCGTTATGTCAAAAGAGAGAATTCTATTATATATTGTTATTTACTTCGTAATTATCAACGTGATTACATTTATTGTGTATGGTCTTGACAAATGGAAGGCCAAACAAGCCAAATGGCGCATCCGCGAATCCACGCTTCTGGGGCTGGCTGCCATCGGGGGCAGTATCGGCGCGTGGCTGGCAATGAAAATATGGCATCACAAGACGCTGCATCCCCAATTTAAATACGGCGTCCCGTTGATATTTATTGCTCAGATTGCGATAGGCGCTGCGATTTGGTATTTCTGGATGAGATAGCGCGGGTTTTCATGCCATCTCATCCTTGCCTTCATCAATGATGACTTCCCAATGGCCAGTTTTGTTGCTGCCTTGTCTTGGCAATTTCCCCCAGCATAAAGTCAATGAATGGTCCTGACTGAGCTGCTTTGGTGCTGGCATTGATGGCATCATAATATTGCTGCTGATTGCTATAAACCGTATTCTCAACAGGCAAATGTTCGAACAGCGGGTGTAATTTGCCAAGAATGAGCGACTGCCACAAACGTCCCATGCGTCCGTTCCCGTCCATGAAGGGATGAATGAACTCAAACTCGAAGTGGAAGACGCAGGAACGTATTAACAAATGGTCGTTAGCGTGTTTCAGCCAATCAAAGAGATCGCTCATGAGCATGGGCACCCTATCAGCCGGAGGTGCCAGATGCACCAATCCTTTCTCGCCATACACCCCCACACCTCCACGACGATAGCTGCCTGCATTATCTACCAAAGCCTCCATCATCACGCTATGGGCCTTCAAGAGGTCTTTTTCCTTGAAAGCGTCTAATGATGGATATAACTCGTAGGTTTTGATGGCATTCTTAACCTCTTGAATCTGTTTAATGGGAGCGACAACGTTCTTGCCATCCAGAATGTCGCGCACTTCGTCCTCTGAAAGCGTATTCCCCTCGATGGCCAGCGATGAGTGAATGGTCTTGATACGGTTAGCTTTGCGCAGCCGCAGCCCATCTTCCTGCTCAAGTCGAATGGCATAACGCTCGATCAAACCAGAAATCTCTGCAATCAGGTTGATGGCCCTGGCACTAACTGTAAAGGGTGG
>JAGACY010000446.1 GCA_017613855.1 Pseudomonadota bacterium | reverse complement strand
GCTCCGTCACCAGCTGATCCTTCCACTATCACTTCTCCACCTGTGATGTTGTCTCCTACAAACCATCCGGCGTTCCCGTTGATTTTAATTTTGGAATGAGATCAACGGTATAATGCGGGCCAATCACACCTGTGGTACTACTGTATGCTGTTGTCGTGGTATAATACAAGTCATTTGGTACTGTCATATTGTAAAGTGTATTCCCGGCAGTACTATCATGAGAATAAACATCCGTAGTATGAACAATGACAGGAAGTGTTCCATTTCTAAATCCTACTCCCCCCCATGTGGTTGCGGTTGCTGGCGTTGCTGGAACACTATAGGATTTGGAGCCATTTTTCCATGTTATTCCCTCGCCTGTAATGATCTGATACATGCTTTCTGTACCACTCTCAGCCCAATCCTCACCATCCCGAGTAGTAAACAATGTATTTTTAGTATAATTACTAACTGTAGTAGCATCAGTGGAGATTGGCCCTAAAAGCCTATATGGTAAATCGTCATAATAATCATAACCACAATAAGAAGTATCATCAGTGTTGCATGCATCAATCGGGAAATCATCAAAATTGACTAACCCAAATCCACTGTCTTTCACCATATCTTGAACACTGGTGATGATGGATTGGATATTTGTTTTAACGTTTGATATCGCGGTGCCCATCGACCCCGTTGTATCAACATCAAAAACAACGTCCAATTTAGATACAGCAGGAATAAACACGAGGATATCTGATTTATCCGTCGTATCATCGGGCGGCAGCGAGAAGAAGAAATCGAAGATGTCCTTGACGCCATATTTGGGATCATTGACGAGTTGATCATGGGTACTCACCTGAACCTCGGTCTTTGTCACCTTTTTACAGGTACCACCACGGTCGGTATCCGGAACTGACGATTCAATAACGATAGTAAGCCCATTCTTAATCGCGAAATCGGCTGCCGTCCACTCGGCGAGGTCATCCTCCCCATCGCCATCGGTATCTTTAACGGTCCAGTTGGATCCAATTTCATGCTCAATCTTATCTTTCAAACCGTCGTTATCGCTGTCGAGTTCAAGGTAATCGGGAATACCGTTACCGAGTGTATCTTTACAGCTCACGAAGAAAGAACCTGAAGTCGGCCCTGTCGAACCATACCCGCCGCATTCGAGCGCATCGGGAATGCCGTCGCCGTCGGCATCGGTCATATAGCGAGAATAGTAACGACCCGGTTCAGAATCGGCTTTGCCCTTGGGATAGAACTGACCGGCAATTCCCTGTCCTTCGTCGACATCCGAAATGCCGTCGCCGTCGCTGTCTTTATCCATAAAATCGTACACGCCGTCCCCATCACAGTCGATGGGCTCAGCGGCACTGCCCTTCTTATCCGGATTGCCATCAGGAGATTTGCCATCATCACCACCACCGTGGCAATCACCCGAGAATTCATCGTCCGCAAGCTTCGTATCTTTCGGATTGACCATACCGACGATTTCGAGCAAGTCCGAAACATAATCGCCGTCGTTGTCCGAATCGGCATAGTCGGCATAGGAATCACCATCGGTGTCAATACAAGATATGAACAGGCCATTGGCATCTTTGCCATTTTGGCAGGATTCATCTGTCCAGCAGCATTCGTCTGCATCCAGAATGGTATTGCCATCACTGTCCAAATCCAGATAATCGGGGGCACCATCCATATCCGAATCGATGGGATCCGCACCCGAGCACTTATTAGTAGCCCCCTCAAGGCTATCAGGAATGGTATCGCCATCGCTGTCTAAATCGAGATAATCAGGGGTTCCATCGCCGTCGGTATCGCGATTATCCTCTTTGCCTTCAAGTTCATCCGAAATGCCATCGCCATCCTCATCGGGATGTTTGCATTCCTTGTAGGTGATGACAGGCTTAATACAAATGCCTTTATCAACATGACATTGCGTCCTGCCGTCTGTATTCTTGGCACAATCATCATCTGTCTTACATTGGGCCGGAACAACGCATTTGCCTTCAGCAACACTGCACTCGGTCTTGCCTTCTTCATTGTCGGCGCAGTCAGCATCTTTTGTGCATTCCGGCGGAACAATACAAACACTCTTTTCCGTATCGCATTGTATTCTGCCATCTTCCTTCTGAGCGCAATCCTCATCCGTAGTGCACTCGGGCGGCACAACACAGAACCCACTTTCAACATCGCATTTGCTCTTGCCTTCAGGATTGTTGACACAGGCATCATCGTTATCACACTCGGGAGCATAGCACGTATTCTGGGTCACATCGCATTTGATCCGACCGTCTTCTTTATCTGCGCAATCTTCGTGAGACTCACATTCGGGCGGAACCACGCAAACGTTGTTGTCAACATCACATTTTGTGCGGCCATCCTCTTTGTCGGCGCAGTCGTCGTCTACTTCGCATTCGGGTGGAACCACGCAAACGTTGTTGTCAACATCACATTTGGTGCGGCCATCCTCTTTATCGGCGCAGTCGTCGTCTACTTCGCATTCGGGCGGTACAACACAAACGCTGGTGTCGACATCGCATTTGGTGCGGCCATCTTCATTGCCGGCACAATCCTCATCCAGCTCGCATTCGGGCGGAGCAACACAGACGCTGTTGTCGACATCGCATTTCGTCCTGCCCTCTTCATTGCCGGCACAATCTTCATCTGTGGTACATTCATTTTGCGGCTCTTCCACACATGACTGTGCAAGATCAATCTTACAAGTGCCGGCAATGCACACAGGGGTATCGACGAGTTTTTTGTTCTCACCGCAATCTATGTTGAGACCTTCGGCAATGAGAAGTCCGTCACATTCCTCGCCCTCATCAAGTACATTATTGTCGCAAACGGAAGGTGCAACACAAACGCCAGCATCACTGCATTCTGTTTTATCACCTTTGTCAGCACAATCCTCATTGGTCGTGCATTCCGGGGGTACGGCAGGAGCAACACAAATGCCATCGACACTGCATTCAATCCTGTCACCTTTGTTAGCACAGTCGGCATTTGTCGTGCACTCCGGCGTTGTTTTAACGACCGGGTTATGCGTCGAAGCGACGAAATAATCATCTGAACATCCGTAGGATGCCATACTGCCGGCCAAGATACATACAAACGTCAGAAACTTGGTTCTATTTGTCATCGGAATATCTCCTGCTGTTATATTAAAATCAGCTCACTCCCACCGCAGAGTATTCGTCACCATATAAAACGGTAAAAAAGCCCCTCTCACACAGAGGGGGACTTTTTTAAATACTCACGACGTGATTAATGCTGCAAAACCATTAGTTGGTCGGATCATTGATCACAATTGGTTTGGCAGGAACGATAATGGAGACTTCACGTGTACCGAAGACAAGACCTGTCGTCGGATTGACAACATCAATGTAAGCTTTGAAGACCTGAACTTCTTCTGTTTCGGGGACACAATCGTAGTTTTGTGCAACGACCTGGAACTCGAGCTGTGCACCTTTCTTGTTGCCTGGGCTATCGGGTTTCTCAGGATCATAGACATTGGACGTTCCCGGAGCAAAGTTGGTAAATCCATTCTCGAATTCAGAATCACCAATCTTATTCTTCTCAGCAACAGGATTGCAGGAATGTTCTGGTTCATTTGGCGGTGCAATGTACTGAACAGCGCTTACCTTCTGAATGAAGCACGAAGTATCGACTTCAACGGGATTTCCATTGTCATCGACAATGCCATTGATGGGTTCACCGCGAACGACCGTCGAAACATCATAGGTACCATATTTAACGATAGCATCAACGCCCTGAGAAACGAATTGTGCTGTCTCTGACTGTTCACCCTGATAGAACAGAACGCACTGTTTCTCTTTTCCGTTCAAAGACTCAGGATCAGATTTCACACCCAACAGGCATTGTGTTGCTGCCGCAGTCTCGGTACTGAATGCACAAACAGGAACGACTGCCTCGGATTCCTTGGCCCATGTATACATCTGGTTGTATTTGTTGGCATCCTGATGGCCGACATACAGAGTGATGACGCGAATACCCAATTCTTTCAGTTTGGGAATGAGTACATCCGAATAATGAGGAGCCGCGACATCGGCAGGTGTATAGGCGATATTTTCAGTAAAGTTATTGTAACTCGTCGAAATATCATGCGATGGGGCGTCGGTAATATGGACGACGACTGGAAGCGTACCATCTCTAAAGCCAACACCGCCCCAGGTTCCTTTCACCGCATTGATGCGAGGATCGACCTTACCGGTACTCCAGGATACACCTTCACCGGTTGCAATCTGATAAAGAGATTCTGCGCCGGCTTCGGGAAGATCACCGCCGTTGCGAACCTTGAAATCGTCCTTTTTGGTATAGGCTTCGACCATATTCTTATCGGTCGTGACCTGACCAAGGAGACGGAACGGCAAATCACCGCCCGAACCATAACTGCTGATGGGGAAATCATCGAACGTCGTCAGTGCAAAACCTGCATCCGAAACCATGGCATTCTCAAATACCCCCTGATCATTCTTCACACCCTGAATCTTCTCAATCAGACCAACGACGTTGCTTTTAACGTTCGCAATAGCAACACCCATCGAGGATGTCGTATCGACATTAATGACCAGGTCGAGTTTGGAAACTGCAGGCTCAAAAATCAGTGAGTCATCCTTAGCCTGTTTATCAGGATTCTTTTCATAGAACTGAGCCTCATTTTCTATGACATTTTCCGGATGCTCTGTATCCGCCTTCGAGTCTTCGATTGCTTTTTGAATTGTTTCATCACTCACGTACGGCAATTCAAAGTAGAAATCGATGACATCCTTAACACCATAATCTTTCACGCAAATCAGTTTTTCCGGGCTATCAATCTCATATACAACATAATCACCATTCTCATCTTTTACTTTCTTTCCATTCTCATCTCTAATGTAAATGAATCGATGGTCTTCATCTTTCTGGGCATACTCGTATGCAGCATATTCCGAGGCATCCTGATATTCATCACCATCGGTGTTTTCTTCAAGAGCTGACCACACACCACCTTCACACCAAACCTCTTTTTCATCACCCAAACCATCGCGATCACAGTCTACGGTCATGTAGCAGGAAGTCCTGAATTTGCATTCTACGTCCGTACAAGTGGAAACGGGTTCGTAATAGTATTCTGAACCATCAGGCAATTCAACGCTGACAAAGTCACCGTTTTCGTCATAATAACCTACTTGTTTGCCCTCTTCCCCGGCTTCAGCTTTTTCCACGAGGTCATGATCATCCTGATTGATCCGCTGCCCAGTGGCATCGCAAATAAACTTGGCACCATGGCCATCTTTGGCAACTTCATCGCCATCCGCAAGGCTGTCACCATCGGTATCCTTAAGATAACGTGCCATTAAACCTGCTTCATTGGCATTCTCAAGCTCGATGGAATCCAGGATACCATCACCATCGCTGTCATAATCCATGTAGTCATAGACGCCATCGCCATCACAGTCGATAGGAGCATCCGCACTTCCCAAAGCATCGGGGTTCCCATCACCATCACAATCGCCCGAGAAATAATCCCCTTCTAAGTTGGCATTGGCATTAACCGCACCCTTGATTTCGATCTCATCTGCCAGACCATCGCCATCATTGTCAGAATCTATGTAGTCCGGCATATCATTATTGTTAGTATCAATGCAGAAAGTATAGAAACCATTCTCATCTTTCTCTACACCTTCCTTGCATGTTCCGCCGTTGTTTTCATCGGCACCACAGCATTCTATGCCATCATTGATGCCATTGCCATCGACATCAGGGTTAATATAGTCTGCCGAAACAGCACCCATACCATTGGTAATGGGCTCGGCTCCGGAGCAGCCATTCGTCCCACCTTCAAGGCTGTCGGGAATGTTATCGCCATCGCTGTCTAAATCCTGGTAATCAGGTATGCCATCCTCATCGGTATCGCGATTCTCGTCTTTGCCTTCGATCTCATCCGAAATGCCATCGCCATCCTCATCCGGATATTCACAATCGTTGTATTCAATTGGACCATCCTGTGATTCCACGCAAATGCCCTTATCCAAATCGCATTTGAGTTTTCCTTCTGCGTTATCTGCACAATCGGCATCTTTTACGCAATCTACTTTCTCAGGATCGAGTTCACAGGAGTTATAAAGATCTACCCTGCACGTTTGAGTATCGCAAGTCAGGCTTTCTTTCAATTTACGAATATCACCGCAGTTCAGAGAAAGATCCTCTGCGATCTCCGTCCCATCGCACTGCTCGCCTTCATCCAGAACGCCATCACCGCAGGTTTCAGCAACAACCGGCTCTATGCAAACATTGTTTTCGGTATCACATACAGTTTTTCCCGCTTTCTTCACACAATCGATATCCAGCGTGCATTCTAATTCCCGACATGAACTCGCCAGGTCAATCTTGCATGTTTTGGTATCGCAGGTCAGACTGTCTTTCAGCTTTTTACCCTCGCCGCAATTCAATGAAAGATCCGAGGCTATCTCCGTACCATCGCATTGCTCACCATCATCCAACGCGCCATTGCCGCAAGTCTCTGCGACAACCGGCTTGATGCAGACATGATTAACGGTATCGCACTCTGTTTTGCCTTCGGCATTCGCCGCGCATTGTGCATCCATCTCGCATTCAAACTCTGGCTGTTCCTGGCCCTTATCTTTCTTATTCTCACTGCAGCCATAAATGGCAAAGCAACCTGCCAGCGCACAAACCAAAGTCAAAAAGCGCGTTTTCTTCGTCATAATATCATTTCTCCTTTATTTTATGCAAATGCACATGAAGTACACGATGCCCGATGGCATACAAAACCATTCTCTTATTTATTCAATGGAATAACAACCGTCAAGAATGCGCAAAAAAAAATAATGCACAGCATGACGACTCAGCCTCATTAGGGGTGCAATGATTGAGGTGCCAGCCGTCTGAACAATGCACGACAACTCTGGCTTTTCAAGACTGTTCTAAATATTTAAGTTTTTAGCTTCTGAGTCGCACTCTGGTTTTTAATTTCAATTGCGAATTGCGAATTGCGCATTGCGAATTAAAAAAGGCAGAACAAATCCGTTTGTAAAACAATAGCCTTTAAACTGAGTAGTAAAACGATGAGTGCCATAAAAATGCGCAGCCTCTGTCTTTATCATTAAAAATAAGTTATAGATGTCTCGGTCTGTCCGCAGTTCGGAGGGATGAGTGATGCATCGCAATCGGAATTACTACAAACTATTTATCGTCACAGCCGCATGCTGCTTCCTGGCAGCGGGATGTCTCGATTCATCGGATTTTGTCAAATACGTTCAGGAACCGGAACCTGAGGTTCCCGTCGAACCCTTTGTTCCTGAAGATCCCGTCGAGCCACCACCACAAGGCGATGAGATTATACATCCGGGAGGATCCGGTGGAATTACCGGACAAGATGAAGACAATCCCCAGCAATCACAAACCCATCCCGGCGGTGGCCAGGTCACCGAAGAAGAAATCCCTGCCCTCGAACTGGTAACACCATCCTCCGGTGATATCCAGGGCGGATATGAAGTCCGTCTGTACGGGACAAAACTCGATGAATCCGGAACCATCTATTTTGGGGCCATTCAGGCTCCGGAACAGATTTATGTCAATGCCAACGTCATTCGAACAACCGTACCTGCAGGAAAAAAGGGATGCGTCGATGTCACGTTCGACAACGGTGAGACAAAACTCAAACTCGAAAATGGTTTCTGCTATACGCAGGATATTCAATACGAAAACATTACCCCCAATATCGCGATTGCCAATTCTTCCGTCGAAATCCAAATCGATGGGGCCGGATTTGATGAAACGACCCAGGTATTTTTCTCAAACGGTGATCAGACACTGCCTCTCGTCGACCCCATACTTCACAACGAAAACTTGATCACCGGGCTGCTCCCGGTACTCAATACCGGAAACATCACACTGACAATGGTCAGTGAATTCGGATATGCACAAATTCCCGATGCCATCCAAATCGTCGCGCCTTTCGAATTCTCAGCCATCACTCCCGATATCATCCAAACGGGCACCACGCCTCAAATCACCATCACGGGTGATGGATTCGACGATGAAACCCATATCCGCATCGAAAATCAGGATATCCAGCCAACGCTGAAATCACCGCAAAGCTTGACATTTCAGGCACCCGCCATGCCAGCCGGCTCCTACGATGTTCTCCTCTATAACGATCTTCAGCAGCTACGCCTCGAAGATGCACTCCATTACTACGAAAATACAGGAAAACCTCAGATCCTGGCCGTCTCACCCAAAAGTGGCTCCACACTCGGGGGCACACAGGTTTCCATTCGCGGCGTATCACTCCCCGCACAGGGAAATGCCTCTTTTGGAAAGACCAATGCCTCCGTGGTTAAACGCTCCGGTACCGAGTGGACCGTCAAAACACCTAAACACGACGCTGGCCTGACAGATGTTACAATCGGCTCGGTGACTCTGCCCGATGCCTACGAATTTGTTCAGATTGCATCCGGAGCCTTAAAGCTGACGAGCCTCAGCCCTAAAAATGCCGTCGTCTCTGACGATACGCAAATCCAAATCAAAGGCTCGGGGTTTGACCAAAACACCCGCATTTTCTTTGGTCCCTGGGAAGCCACACAGCTCACTGTCACAAACGCCAGCACCATCAAAGCTACCATTCCAAAAGGTGCTGGTACCGTTCCCGTCCAGGCCATCCGGGGCAATGACACCTCCAATACACTCAAATTCACCTACGACGAGGAAGTCTCCATCATCACCGTTACCCCCAACCAATCCGTCTTCACGGGAAAAACCCCGGTCGACATCTATGGCACGGGGTTTACCAAGGACATGACCCTCAAAATAGATGATAAGACCATCGACACTGTCTACCACAATCCGACACATCTTTCCTTTACTGCCCCATCCCATAAGGCCGGTACCGCCCCCATCCAGCTGATGTGCAGCGACCAGACCGAATGCGGAAAATTTGATTTTACCTGGTTTAACCCAACCGGCATCAACACAAGTGCCTCCGGCAGCCCCATCTCCGGCGAGTTGCATGTCACCGTTCTGACCGTCAATACTGCCGTGCCTATCCCAAATGCTACGGTCTACGTCGGCAGCGATCCCAAAACCGCACTCACCGGCACAACCGATGCCAAAGGACGCGTCTCTTTCTTCGACGATTCACTCAAAAACGCACAAATCGTCATTGCATGCGCCCCCGAACATTCCTGCAATACAATGCAGCCCATCAACGCCACCAACATCACGCTCCTGCTCGAAGACTGGCATGCCGATGATGTCGACACATCCGAAGAGGAACCGCCCGAACCGCCTCCACCCAGCGATGGCAGCATCATCAACCCCATCGAAATTGTCGTTCCATATACGCCGGAACAACCTTATTTCTCTGGCACTGTCGGAACGTTCGGCAAAGTTGAACTCGTCTCCGATCCCAATCTCGTCCGTGCAGGTTTCGTCATGCAGTCTGCATTGTCACCATACATGATGTCGCACGATAAAGAAGATGTCTACCTCATCCTCGAAGAAGGCGCCAAATACCGCATGAAAGCCCGTAAAGGTGATGTCGCACTCGCCCTTATCTGCGGCCTGTACGACGTCAAAACCAGTGCTTTCTATCCCAAATACCTCGGCGTCAAACGCCATCAGTTCGTCACGGATGGCGCCGAAATCGTCAACCATCTCGACTGCCCGCTCCCGCTCAACCAAACACAGAGCATCAAGTTCGTCAACACACCCGTCGAAAACTTCGATCAAATCAGCGCTTCGGCCTACATCTTCGTCGGATCCGAAGGTTATCTGGGCGGATTCATGAATTCCGCCTCACTCACCGATCTCACCGTCATCCCCAACCTGCCGCCCTTGCGGGACACCATCGCAGACGCCAACTTCACATTTGTCGTCAATGCTGTCTACAACGCAGCACAAAACAATCCTTCCTATACCTACTTCTATCAATATAATGTCATTCCCGACGGCTCCATGCTCGAAGTCGGACCAGCCGTTTCGCGTCCCACGTTCCTGACCCTCGATTCAGATGACATTCTCAAAACGGGATTCGTCGCCTGGAAAATCGCCAATCCAGACTTTGTCGATTTCTATGCAATGACCGTACGACTTTACGCCTCCGGACGTTCCGATCTGCTCTATCAGTTCTACCTGCCGGGTTCCGCCACCACGGCCGAATTCCCCACACTCTTCGAATGGCCAACGGAAGAAGGATACAAACAGCTCATCGTCCAGCTCACCGCTTACAAATCTGTCCGCAATGGCTTCGATTTCAATAAATTCTCAACCGGCGATCTCCGCTACAATTATATTGAGTCTTCCGCAACCGCTAATCTCGTCATTACGCCCGACAAAATTAACGGCACAAAACCATAAATGAATTTGCAATGCGCAAGTAGATTATCATAAAGGAACTTATCAATGTAGCAGTCATGATATCTGATATCTAATGCCTGCACTCTAATTCTTTAGAAAGTACTTTGAGAATTCTTTAATAATTGCGAATTGCGAATTGCACATTGCGAATTATATTGAGTGAGCAGCGTTAGCTGCGAACAAATCCGTTTGTTAAAAATAGTTCTTTACATGGCGCTGATTATGGCTGCGCCATACATCAGCGCGCGTCGGCTATTTGCAATACGCCGACGCATCTTTTGGGACTGCATCCCCATGCCAAAACTCAACCCAAATATCGAATTACAGCCGCTCGACGATAAACTCATTCTGCTCGATCTCGAACAGAATGCCTACTATTCTCTCAATGGAACGGCCCGCTTCTTCGTCGAAAAAATCGCTAAAAACCTCGAGTTTGAACAAATTATCGACGAAGCACTCCAGGAATACGAAATTGACAAAGACTGCCTGACCCAGGATTTCACCAAGCTGCGCGACGAACTCATTCAGCTCAGGATCATCACACCATAAAGGACATGCAAACGCTCTGGACACCAAATACCAACATTCACACCGACGATACTTTCGGACATCTCGCCGTTTGCACAACCCAGATTCCCGGAGAGTTCAAACTCATTTACGAAGATTGGGAAACGCTCATCTACCCGGAACAACGGAATATTCAATTGATTCGACAAGGCTCCATTCCTGAGTTCTACTTCCGCGAACGAATTGCACTTCCCTTTGCCTGCCTCCTAAAAGGCAATATTCTCCTGCATGCAGGTGCCCTCTCAACCCCAAACGGGATGGTCCTCATGCTCGCCCCTACCGGCATAGGAAAATCAACGATCACTGCATCAGCACTTGCTTTTTCTTCTTCAAAACTCGCTACGGATGATATGATCCCAATAGATTCTGCAGCCGAACCTCCCCATGCCATACCGCTCTCACATTACATCGCCATGCGGCATGAATTATTTTCATCCGAGCCTTTTGTTAAAAATAATATTCATATTCTCGGCAAAACAATTCTCGAAGTGAATCCCGAAATCTGCCAAAGCCAACCTGCCCCACTTGCTGCAATCATAATACTCGCCAAAGGCAACACTCCAAAACTGCTCCAAATATCCAATGCAGAAGCGATTCCATATATACTCAATCAGCAAATCATTCTTTCAAATCCGCCCCCCGAGTTCAAACGCACACAGTTTCATGCCCTCCTGAATGCCATAAAAGATATTCCAATCTATCATCTGGATATCACCACGCACTCAAAAGAAGATGCCAAACAAACGATTGACTGCCTCATTCAGCATCACATTCTGCCTGCATAATTCCTAATTTCCAATTCCCAATTAAATATATTTTCCCTTACTAATTTCATTTTAATTACAAATTACAAATTACAAATTAATCAGACTTTCCCTTTAGTTTTGCATCCCAATTACGCATTACGAATTAGAAAACAATTCCGCATTCCGCATTCCACATTAAGAACGCAATTCTCCCTAAGCTTCCAGACTTCCCCCTTAGTTTTGCATCCCAATTACGCATTACGCATTACGCATTACGAATTAATCAGACTTCACCTTTAGTTTCGCCTCCCAATTGCGAATTGCGAATTGCGCATTAGAAAACAATTCCGCATTCCGAATTCCGCATTCCGAATTACATTCAGTGCCATTCCAGCGTCTCATCTTCCCGACAGATCTGTTTTATCTCACCATCGGCAATTAAATAGGCCTCACCCCATATGGTTTCACGGCCATTTTCACACAAAATATAACTGCCATCGACCAAAGCCACAAAACGGTGACCATAGCTGTTTTCGTAGGTAATATCCTCAAACAGCCGCATACCATCCAAATAATGATCTTTAACCATCTGATAGTGCGGCAATACATTGATTTGGGTCAATCCCAGCCCGGGAATAAAATGTTCATAATCCGGGTCGAGTGCTTCACCATCCAGTTCCGGCTGTGCATAGACGATATCGGCACAATTCATCGTACCGGCGCTGATTCCCATAAGAAGCCCATCAAATCGGGCCAGTTTCTTTTTCAGGCCAAGATACTTAAAATAGGCATTCTGTGTCGGAACATGGCCGCCTCCGAGATAAATGACATTGTACGAAAGCAATGCTTCCTCAGAAGTATCCTTTGTCCGCGCATCCCAGATATCAAAAACTTCAACGGGCAAACCAATTTCCCGGGTCGTTTCATCAAAAAATCGGTGCATCTGATCATTGGCCGAATCTTCATCGGGAAAAGCACTAATGATCAAACAACGTGCTGATTTGGGCCAATACTTTTTCAGGTTATCGATAAAATGATTTTTATCATCATACCCAAGAACTTTGCGGCTATTGTCCAGAGGACCTGTCGGGCTGCTTGTTAAAAAGAGTATCATGGTGTCTTAGATCCTCCGGATGGATAAAAGCAAAAAAAAAGGCCCTGAATCAGGGCCCAAGAGCGAGAGACGGGGCTCGAACCCGCGACGTCAACCTTGGCAAGGTTGCACTCTACCACTGAGTTACTCTCGCATATAGATTATAAAAGAAGTGGAGCGAGAGACGGGGCTCGAACCCGCGACGTCAACCTTGGCAAGGTTGCACTCTACCACTGAGTTACTCTCGCATCCGTGCTTACTGGCAATACCAGCAAACACGTCGGCCTTATAACGATCTCTTAGTTAAGAGTCAAGACTTTTTTAATGCCTCAGGCGCATTTACTGACGTGAACAAATATATCCTGTGTTGCCTGGTGTTTTGGCAGCATAACTGACACGCTGATATGAACCTGCCCCAGCACCGGTACTTTGCTGACAGCCACCAAAATTGCTTGAATCGAAATTATTGGATCCAATTAGATAGACGACATTATCCTTATACCCTACAACGAGTTCCGTATGCCCGCCGCCAGAACTTACCCAAATATCACCTGCTTTAGCAGAAGAAAAGCTGACTTTACGCCACCCGCCCTTTCCTGCATCACAATGAAAACCAATGTCACTCACGGCAATGTAATGCTGCGACATAAGACCTACGGTATTGAGACATGCCGTCACAAAATTGGCACAATTGTCATTATACCCATGGTTATAATCATGATAATCTGCCCACAAATCCGTAAAATTCTGAATGATAGGTTCATGGGTTAAATGATCCCAGGTACACAGCTTGGTCGAATAATCATAGAGAAACTGTTCGGCATAATCGATAGCCTTGCGGCCTTCGCATTTGTCACAGGCATCCATCAAATACGAACCCGAACTCCAACCGTCCTTGCCATTAAAATTATGGCGGTACCAACCATCTTTCTCTTCAAGAACCGTGATATACTGATATTCGTTCAATTCCCCAATATCCGGATTATTCGTACCAGGACCGGTACGCACCATAAGCGTATCACCCCCGAGCCCAACGACAATCATACGATGGCTCTCATAAGGAACTTTGCACGAACCATTGTCACAGATCTCACCTGAATTGCAGACGTTCCCACAGGCACCACAATTGTTGGCATCCGTACCTTTCGAATTGACTTCACATCCATTCGACAAATTGCCATCCGTATCGCAATAATCCGCAGCACAGCTGCTGCAACTGCTTAAATGCAAATCGGCGAGTTTCAGACAATTACCATCGCAGAAAGATTCATCCTCTCCACAGATGGACGCACAGCTCCCTTCAGAACATTTCATACCTTCCGGACACACATTGCCACAGGCACCGCAGTTATTGCTGTCATCCCCTTTAACATAGATATCGCATCCATCCGCAGGATTCTGATTGCTGTCACAATAATCTTCAGCACACGTGCTGCAATCCGCCAGATGGAGATTTGCCAGATCGAGACAATCGCCGTCACAGTAGGTTCCATCTGAACAAATGGGCAAACATACATGTTCAACACATTGTTCATCTTCATTGCATGCGGGATCACAAGCATCCAGACTATCCACTGGACTCCCGGTCGGCTCATTCTGAGAATCTGGCTTTCCTTCATCCTCTGTGGGATCTTGATTACCACCCTGAGGGTTGCCTGTTCCCTCCGGATCTTTGGTCTCTGGATTATCCGGTGACGTCTTCGAGGGAGATGCTTCATCATTGTAAGAGTAAAACAAAGATCCATCATCAGCACATCCCATTAAACCAAGACATCCCAATAGTATACTTAGAAAAAAGCAGCGTTTCATAAATCAATCCCTCCTGTCAGACCAATAACCCCAAGTCCCCACCCAATAGAGCCTTCCATAAGTATAGTATTTTTATCGGGAAAATCTATTCTCTCACCTTTTTTTGATTGTAGGGTGTACAGGAGTCGAATGCACCACAGCAATTTGACTGACACACAATAAAGTTTTTCGGCGTATTGCCGCAGGCAATAGCCGAAAAAAAAGGCCGTATCACGAAGTGAAAGGCCTTTCTTCAAAAAATTACGTTTTCTTATCTTCAATCGCTTTCGGCTTTGAGTAGAAAAATCCGCGAATGCCTACCAGCAGAATAATGACAGACAAAGCAGCAATCAGTCCTCCCCAAAACCAATAGGGCAGAAAGAGATTATTGGCAATTTGGCCGACATCCGAAGGCATAACGCCGCCGGAAGTATGCGCCACATCTGTAAACAAATAATCACCGCGCGAGAAGACTGCTGTCAGCAGTGTGATCGCCAATACCAGCATCGAATACTGCGGTACATCATTTGACTTCGGAAACTTAGCCAGAGCAAACGCAATCGCGCCACAGGCTGCCACGAACACGATGCCAAAGAGATTGCGTACAACCAAAACGATCGAAGCGACACATATCACCAGAAAACAATAGAGACCGATGCGGGAAGCTTTACCATTGCGTCCAAGTAACAGACAAATGGCAGCCATGATTGCCGGTGCGATGAGTCCTCCAAAAGCCACGAGTGCACGCGTCAGACGTGAAGCGCCTATGGGAAGCGCACTGGTCGCCACGCCGGATCCATCCAGCCACATCTCGAACTTGACAAAATCCCCGCCAAGAATCGCCGCCATAATGCCATGTCCCATCTCATGAATAAACGTATATATGAGCATAAACGGATAGAGGACATACATGCCGTACGGGATGAAGTACAAGCCAATGACTGCAATAGAAATCAACAGACAGGCAATCATACCCTTTTTGCGGTTGGCAGGCATGGATGAATCCGCAGAATTTTTCTTTACAGGCTGAGTATCCATAATAATTTAGGTTCTCCTTTAATTTTTCTCCCCAAATTTCTCCGAACATCATTATATTATAAGTGCCGAAATGCCAATTCCCGGCTGGCACAATGTATCACATTTTTTTGTTAGACATCGACAGGATTGTAATCATGTTGGAATCACTCAAAAATTTACCGCTTTCTCTGGATCAGATTCCCGCTGCTGCACAAAAACCGCTCAGCCCAGGAGCTCCCAAACCTCTCAAAATGATGGCGGCCAACGGTGCACTCCCCATTCCTCCGGATGCACTCCTGCTCGTGTGGTACCAGCTTTCGTTCGATCCTGATCCCGATATTGCTGCCACAGTCAAAGAAACCGTCAACAATTTTGATCCGGACCTGATTGTTGAACTGGCTGCCAAAGATTACCCCGAATCTGTTTTGGACTGGCTCTCTAAGACATCAAACGACCCGCGAGTCTATGAAGCAATTGCCCTCAATAACAAAACACACGATGCTACACTCATGGATTTGGCTGCCGTTGCTCCCAGAGACATTGTCGAAATCATTTCAAGCAACCACGTCCGATTACTCAGATCACCAGAAATTATCGAAAGAATATATTCCAATCCTGCATCACGTATGGCGACTATCGACAGACTGCTCTCCCTTGCAAAAGAGCACAATGTCGAAATTCCCGGTCTCAAAATGGTACAGGATGCTCACAATGAGCTCATAGCAGATGATGTCCCGGGGCTCTCGGACGAAGAATTCGAAGATATCATGATCAAAACCGTTCAGGCTGCTGCCAGCGAAAAACAGGAAGGTCTCGAGAATCTACGCGTCCAGTCACTCGAAGAACAAGAAGCATCCGAAAGCTCTGAACAAAAACAACGCCGCCTGACCCGAAGCCAGATTATCGAGCGCATGAATGCACCTCAGCGCATGAGACTCGCTCTGCTCGGAACACGTGAGGATCGAAATATTCTCATCCGGGATTCACGACGTGTCGTCTATATGAGCGTCATTCAGAGCCCCAAAATGTCACTCGGAGAAGTCACAAGCATTGCAACATCCAAAAGCATGCCCGATGAAGTCGTCAGCTATATCGCAAACCGCAGGGACTGGGTGCGCTACTATCCCATTGTCGTGGCACTCGTGAATAATCCCAAATGCCCGCTCGCGGATTCTGTCGGATTCCTAAAGCAATTGCGCCCCAATGATCTCAAGGCGCTTCAAAAAAGCAAAAGCGTTCCGGCACAACTCACACGACAGGCACAAATGCTGTTCCGACAAAAATCTATAAAAGGATAAGCCCATGCAAACAATATCTCCCATTACAGAACAACTGATTGACCTCGCCCTCACCGAAGATTTATGCGGAGGAGATTTTACAACAGATGCCATTTTTAATGATAAAAATGTCTCCCGCGGAAAACTGATTGCAAAATCCGATTTGGTCTTATGCGGGCAGCATATTTTTACTTATATCATTGAAAAAATAGAATCGCGCGCATTCGGTATTTTCCAGCCGGTGACGATTGCTTTTGCCTTTGAAGACGGCGATCGTGTCAAAAAAGGTGATGTCATTGCCGAGTTCTCGGGGTCTACACAGATTCTGCTCAAAGCCGAACGAACAGCACTCAATTTTCTGCAGCACATGTCCGGTGTAGCCACACAGACAAGGGCACTTGCCGATCTCCTGCCGGGCATACGCGTTGTCAATACGCGCAAAGCTTTTCCCGGTCTGCGGGAATTGCAGCATTATGCCGTGAATTGCGGAGGAGGACACAGCCATCGGTTCAATCTGGGCGGCGGAACCATGATCAAGGACAACCATATTGCTGCCGCAGGCTCGATAGCAAAAGCCATCCAAAAAGTCCGAGATTATGCACCCCATACGCTGCGTATTGAAATCGAAGTCGAAACACTCGATGCCGTTCGTGAAGCGCTCGATGCCAAAGCCGATATCATCATGCTCGATAACATGACCCCGGATTTGATGCGTGAAGCATGCAAAATCATCGGCGATAAGGCCATCATCGAAATCTCGGGCAATGTGACAGTCGATAAAGCCGCACAAATTCAGGGAATTCCCGTCTACTGTGCCTCGTGCGGTGCACTCACACACTCCGTCACAGCCGCGGATATCTCCATGCGCTTGGATTAAACCTCAAATATACTCCCTGTTTTCTGATGATGCATTCACACCAAATGTAAGCAGGAGCTGGGGCAGAGTCCCCCAAAAACTTTGCCGACAACGTGGGGCAAGAGCCCCGGCAATACCTCATCCGGAGGAATGATTTTGAAGAAAAAGAGTTTGATATATTGGGGCATTTCGGTTGCTCTCATCGCCACAGGCATTGCCATGTCCATTGCACAGCGCGACGGACACTACGAATTTGATTGGCGTGGATCTGAGCTCATGGCGCAGCCCAAAGTGAACGAATACCACAATATTGCTTCATTGCAGGTATTCAATCGAGTCCTCTTGCAGCTGCAGCAGAATTATGTCGATCCCACGCGGCTCGATCCCCATCTGATGATTGCTTCCACGCTCGATAATTTACAAAAAAATATGCCCGAACTGCTGCTCGTCTTTGATAAAAAAGTCAAAGAAAAGCCAACCAAGGTAACGGTCAACCTGCAAGGACAATCCAAGACTTTTTCTCTCGAAAACATTTCCAATCTCTGGGAAATGAGCCTTCGGCTGCGAAGTATTGTTGCATTTATTCAGGATTATCTGCCAAAGGATGCAAAACCCAGAGAACTCGAATACGAAGCTATCAATGGCATGCTCAGTGCCCTCGACCCGCACAGTCTCATCCTCTCTCCCGAATCCTATCGAAGCATGGCTGAAGGCAACCGCGGGAAATTTGGCGGCCTGGGGATTGTCGTGAGAATGATCGATGGCGTCCTCATCGTCGTCGAGCCCATTACCGGTGATGTGCCCGCAAAACGCGCCGGCATTGAGGAAGGTGACCAAATTCTGGCAATCGACGGAACCCCCACGCTCAATATGAATATTTCCGAAGCAGTCGAACTGCTCAAAGGCGAACCGGATACGACGGTTCATCTGACTGTCATGCGTCAGGGATGGAAAACTTCAAAAATTATCGACGTCGTAAGAGCAGAAATTTCCATCCCAAGTCTCGAATCCGAAGAACTCGGTGACAAAATCGGATATATCAAACTCAAGAGTTTCCAAGGGAATTCGCAAAAAGACTTGGCACAGGCTCTCGAAAAAATGAGCACCGATATGGGATCCATCGAAGGGCTCATCCTCGATTTGAGAGGCAATCCCGGCGGTCTGCTCGACCAGGCAGTCCTGGTTGCCGACAATTTCCTCGACGAAGGGGCTATCGTCACCACTGTTGGCGTAAGCGATATGATGCAAAAAACGCGCAACGCCTCCAAAGGAACGACTCAGCCCTCCTATCCTATCATCGTCCTGCTCGATTCCTCTTCTGCGTCCGCTTCTGAAATTGTCGCTGGTGCACTCAAGAATAATGATCGTGCACTGATTGTCGGCGATACAAGCTTTGGCAAAGGAAGTGTACAGGTGCTGTATGAATTGCCCGATAAATCCGCATTAAAGCTGACTATCGGTCAATACCTTACCCCCGGTAATCAATCCATTCAATCCGTTGGCATTGTCCCGGATATTCGCCTCGTTCCGATGCGCGCATTGCCGGATGATATCGATCTTTATCCAAAACCATGGGTTCGACGCGAGGAAAGCCTGGGAGGACATCTCGACAGCCAGCATGTTCAGCGTGACCTCAAACCCGCATATAATTTAAGATATTTATCGAAAAAGTTTGCGCTCAATGAAGATGAACTCGATGATGATGATTCTGTCATCACACTCGAAGATATCGATAAAATTATAAAATCAAAAACCAAAATCAATAAACCTGTCGATGATCCGCAGGTCCGTCTGGCAAAAGAAATTCTCCTAAAGAATGGCAAAATTCATAAGCGACAGGAGATGATCAAAAAGTTCCTGAGCGACGCGGATGAACTCCAAAAAATAGAAGACCAGGCTCTCGTGGATGCCATGAAAAAGCTCGATATTGACTGGTCTGCATGTACAAACAACACGCCCAAAGTATCTCTTACTATTGATACGGACAAAGATAAAATTACAGCCGGTGATGAATTTGTCATTCATATCAAAGCAAAGAATGATGGCAATGAACCTGTCTGCCGGCTTGCCGGACGAAGTGAATCCAGCTTCGCTCGTGCCAATGACAAAGAAGTTATCTTCGGAAAAATAGATCCAGGCCAGGAAATTACCCGTGAATTAAAGGTAAAAACCAACCGAGCACAAAGCTCGCGCGTTGACAACTTCGATCTCAAATTATATCTCGATGATGGCACCCCCATCCCCGAACATGAGATTGCATCGGCTCAAGTCGATCTCGAGACTGTTGCACAACCGCAGCCTGCATTCAAAATTCATTATGCGATACTCGACAAAGATGGCGATTCGGAACGCACCGGCAACAGCCTGCTCGATGATAATGAAGAAATTAC
This sequence comes from Pseudomonadota bacterium, assembly GCA_017613855.1. Next base: position 1,128 of record JAGACY010000446.1, on the reverse strand, counting down.
CATGCGAATCTGGGTCAGCAATGATGGCCCGGGGACTGCCGAAAAACCTTTGGTCTATCTCAAAAATAAATCTCCGGAAATTAAACTTCTGGATGCCAGGGCAGAAACGGAAGCCATTGCGACTGGACAACGCATTTCCCGCGATTTCAAATTTAAAACGATGAATATCAGTGCTGCAGATATACCACTGGAACTTCACGTTTACGACAAGCGATCGACTCAGGTCCTGGTCGAAAATATTGCTTTTAAAACATCAAAATCCGACGAAGCATTAAAATCTTCATTACAGCCATCACAAGGAACCATGCGCATTAAACAGACGGTTCCTCTCTATGTCTCACCGGTTGGCAATGCAAACCACCTGACCGATTTGCCGGAAAATACAATTGTCAACACGGACGCCGTTTACGGCGATTATACGCATATTATTGCCGGTGAACTGACAGGATGGATAACTTCTGCTTCACTCGAATTCGCCGGAGGGTTAGATATATCCGAAGTTGAACCCAAAACGATTGCAACAATTCCGCGCATTTCCATGTCCGAAATGAAACATGTTACAGATTCGGATAAAATTACAATCGAAGCAGATGTAACTTCTTTTGCGCCACTCACCGATTATTATATTTATACAGTCGTCATTCTCGATCATACGTATGTTTATGAAAAAGTCGCTTATGGTACACTCAGCAATGACATGCAGCACATCCGCGCTGAAGTTCCGCTTAATCCGGGGCTAAATTCTATCAAACTCTACGTGCGCGATTCCAACAAAAGCGAATCGAGAGAAACTGCAATGGTATTCCGAAAAACAGCAAAATAAATACGGTTGAACCAGAGTGGATATACACTATTCACTATTCACTATTCACTATTTACTAATCATTGTCATTCTCCCGTGGGTTACGCTACGCTCACCCACGGTTATTTGCTACGGATGAATCGCCCATTCGGGGCGTATTGATTATTGTGAATGTTTTCCATTATTCATTATCAATTATCAATTATCAATTATCAATTATCAATTATCAATTATCAATTATCAATTATCAATTATCAATTATCAATTATCAATTATCAATTATCAATTATCAATTATCAACTATCAACTATCAACTATCAACTATC
>JAGACY010000445.1 GCA_017613855.1 Pseudomonadota bacterium | reverse complement strand
GCTTGGCCCCCTGCAATCATTATTCAGCCAGGGCTCTGCCCCGGAACCCGCCAAGGGCATGATGTCCTTGGAACCCACAATCTTTTCATCGATGAATACTAACGTTTTTACAAACCAGTGCGAAATGGGGCCCTCCCCCATTCCGCATGAAACCATTACGTTTCGCTATATTTAACATTTTTGAATGCTCATTTTCAGAGATGATTCAGTGGAAGGGCTAATCGTTACCCTGCACAAAAGTCAAGTCAAACCGCTTGAAACAGGCTGACTAGAATGTTAGAATCACAGGGTATATTTTTGCCCAAGTATGGGCAAACTGTGAGGTAATATGAGAAGAATTTTCTGCTATAGTCTTTGTATTTGCTCTATTTGCTCCATTTTGACTGCATGCAACGAAACGACCACCCCATCCGATGATGCAGCCGTCGCCAAGCAGGCAATCAAATTTCGTAATTTCGGTTCTGTGGGTGGCTCCCCATGGGCAGATGACGGCAATGTTCTATCGTTGACATCAGCCAATCCCGATCAGAATTTCGGGCAGGCCATTGCTATCGGCAATTTCCGTAGTTATGCCAATGACCTGATGTTTGGGCAGACAGCATTGGCACAAAAAGGCCACGTCTATAGTATATGGAATAACAAGACAGGACATCTTACAGATACGACAAGTACAGAACTTGTACGCACCGTCGAGCAGGATGACTCCTTTGGCTATGCCATTGCTGCGGGTAATTTCTGTCCTGATAAATTTGCGAATCAACGCAAAGGCGATATTGCCATTATTTCAATGCCTACAGCAGGCAATGAGATGCAGGGCGGTATCTCCATTTGGGGACTTCGTGGGTCCTGGCGTAAAATTAAAGAGCTCTATGGCAACAAAGCACTCGGTATTGACGGTATTGCCATTGCCGTAGGCGATGTCAACGGCGATGGTACGGATGATCTCGTCTATTCCTCCATGCCGCTCAACGAGGATTACGATTATCTGCCGATGACGGTGAGCGTTATCAATGATATCTGCTCAAAATTCGGGACACTTACCCCCGATGCGACTGTTTCTGCTGCATCTGCTGATTCCAGCTTTGGTTCGAAGCTCTACATCAAGGATCTGGACGGCAACGGAACGACCGAAATCATCGTGATCGACAATCTCTACAGAGAAGATGATTCTTCCGGTGCCTCCGAAGGTGCAATCCATTTTTATACATTTGACGGCAGTTCCCTTACCGAATCTCGTCCAATGCTCGTTGGTGATGTCGGTGCTTCCATCAATGACGTAGCCTTTTCGGATATCGATGGCGACGGCGACCTCGATTTGATCGTTGGCGAACCCATGTATAAAACGACCAAAAAACGCGAGGGCCGCGTAAGAACCTATACGAACCCGGGCATCGGCAATGCATTTAATCCCAATGATATGAAATGGTCTGCGGTTTCCAATCGCAGCAATGCACGATTTGGTACCTCCGTCACGGTTGCCGATCTCAACCACGATGGTGTCGATGATCTCGTCGTCGGTGCAGTCGGTTTGCGTGGTACAAGCGACCGTTCCCAGGCTTATGCCTATGTCTATATGGGTTCACATGACGGCAAAGTCTTTAGTTTGCAGCCGTACTGGCGATATGTCTCCGACGTTTCTTCCTCACACAATGATGATTTTGGTCAAAAGATCATCGCCGAGCAGCTCGACGGCACAGGATGGCTCGATCTCATGATCTCTGCCCCCAATGCCTACAATTCAGAGACAGGCAACGACGAAGGGCGTGTGGATATTTTCTATGCCAGCGAGAATGTGTGCTATTCGGTGGATAAATGCATGATCGGGGACAGCTGCTATGCCGCGGGCAAGAAAGAAGCCGGAAACCGTTGTCACGTCTGCGATCCGACTCAGAACAATTTCGATTGGACCGATGTTACCTGCGAAGATTCTGGCAACATCTGCGCCCCCAATGTCTGTCTTGCCGAAACAGGATGCACCCTGCAGCAACTTGATAACGGCACGCCTTGCGGTTCATCCTCTTGCTCTGCCAATGTCTTATCACAAGAACTCTGCCAGGATGGTGCATGCACCGAAGTGACGAGCGATTGCGGCAATTATCGCTGCACTACCGGAAGTGCCCCTGCATGCATGCTTTCCTGTACAACCAATGCCGACTGTTACATCGGTGTTTGCGTCAGCAACCACTGCACGTCGATCGACGACGGGCGTCCCGTCCTCGTTTTAGCCAGCTATAATACATCGGTTGCTGTCAACTCGACTTTCGAGCTCGATGCATCCGATTCTTATGATCCCGATGGCGGCGATGTTTCGATTACCTGGTGGTCGACCGATGTCAAAATCGACCTGGTCGATGTCGATTCGACGTTCAAAGTCACGGTCACTGCACCGGATTCGCCTTCACAGTTCAGCGTTCATGCGCTCATTACCGACGACGAAGGCCTTTCGCGCCAGGAAGATCTCGTCTTTGAAGCCAAGGCTGCCCGTTCGGCCTCTTCGATGATCAAATCACCCGTTCGCAACGCCATGATCCCGAGCAGCACCGAGATCCCCGTCACTGGCGAAACCGATCCCAATACCCCCGTGTCTGTCATTTTGACGGCGGAAGATGGTACCCAAATGAGCGCATCCTGCTCGACGGTTTCTGATGCAGACGGCGCATGGCAGTGCATCCTCAGCGATGGCCAGACGACCATTCCTGCCGGTGACTATGTCATTACCGCAACCTCGACGATCGATGGCGTTCCCGTCTCATACGACATCAACGTCCATCTGACAGAGGAATTAAAAACGGACGAAAACGGCATGCTTCAAGGTGGTTCCTGCAGTATGGCACCGACAGCCCCCATTGGCGGCACCTGGTACATCCTCTTTGCAGGCCTCTTCCTCGGCCTCGTTCCTCTCCGTCGCCGTATGCGTCAATAATTGCTCGCCTTTGGCGGCCTCGGGCCGCCATACGGCTCGCGCAACGCCGCTATGCCTTTGGCATACGCGGCGTTTATTTTTTATTGCGCGCATTTCAAAGTTCGTTGTTCATACATACAAAATGGCGTAAACTAATTGCTTCGAAGGCTTATAATGCCCTTCATACACGCGTTTCTTTTACAGCCAAACAGAGAATACCATGAGCTTTAAACGCAGTTTTATATTCGCAATTGCACTGTGCATTGTCACGTTGGTTACCGTTCCCGCAGCTTTTGCCGTCGATAAGGACGATGATATTGCTCCGGACAGTGACGAACATATTGCCTACGACGCAAACTCAACGAAATCTGCAAAATCCACAGAGCTCGAAAGCAAATTCCCCGCCGAAGCAAAAGAAGTACAAGCTGCCCTCGAAGCGCATATCAATCATGCCAATGCACGCGACCTCGATGGCTATATGAGTGACTTTGTTGCAGACAGGATGCGTTATCCTGAGCTGGAACGCGAGTATGCACAAAGGGCAATGGCACTCAAAGACCTCCATCTCGAAGTTCATGCCGTCGAATTTGCTTTGCTCACCAAAAGTGCAGCAACCATCCATACACGGCAGATTTCCCGATATACAGATGATAAGGGCAAACCACACATCGAAGATGCTGTCATCAGCTATCGTTGGCTCAAAAATGGCAACGATTGGAAAATTGCATTCACCGAAAGAAAACACCTCGTCGCCGAATAGCAGCTGCTGACATTTGATGTCCTTATTTCATTCCCCTTTGCCATGCCTCGAAACCAATACGCCAGTCTCATTCTTCTTTGCATAGGTTTAGCCTTTCTCACGTCCCACTGTGCAACTACCACTACTTCGAATGCACTCATTCCCTCGACGCTGAACGCATCCCAGCAAAAGGAATTCCGTGAAGTTGCCAAAGAGATTCCCAACCCATGTGTCGAAGAATCTCTTTCACAATATAAAACACTCGAAGAATTGCTCAATGCAGAAAACACCTGTCATGAAGCTGCTATTCTTTCGGATGACATCGCTTTCTTCCTCTCCAAGGGCGTCGAAAAACTCAAGACCCAGGGCATTGTCAAATCAGAAGCCAAAGCCATGGTTTCTCCGATAGAATTTAATACAAAAAATCGCCCGCGATTGGGAAACGCAGCTGCCCCCGTAGAAGTCGTTGTCTTCAGTGATTTTCAGTGTCCATTTTGTGCCCGCGCGGCTGCCAGCATACACAAAGTCTACGAAGCACGCCCCGAAGCGGTTTCATTTGTTTTCAAGCAAATGCCGCTCACTTCGATTCATCCCTATGCCGCTGCGGCTGCTCTCGTCAGTGTCTATGCCCAATCCAAAGATAAATTCTGGGAAGTTCACGACAAACTCTTTGCGGAACAAGCAGATCTGGGACCGGAAAAAATAACTGAGATTCTCGAATCGATGGGCGCGGATCCTGATGATTTGTTCGATCCGATTAAGGGCCAGGCTTACGGTACTGTCGTCATCGAAGATGTCGAAGATGCTAAAAAAGCCGGTGTCGAAGGCACACCTTCGTTTTATGTCAATGGCGTAGCCATCGAATCCGGTGGCAACTATGAACGAATGATTGCAAGAATTGATGCAGAAATTGCAGCTCCACCTGCCGCTTCCAGGGAGGCAAAGGAAAAAGCCCGCACCAAAGCGCTAGAGAATTGTCCCTATCCCGGGCATGAAGAGATGTATGCACTGCTGCCAGCCAACAAACGCGCAGATCTCGCGCTCTATACGAACTCGGTGCTATGCCCATGCCCCGGGACGGCATCAACGCTTCATGACTGCACATCCGATTTATCCTGCGAAATTGGCGGGGATTATGTAGAATTGCTCATTACCCGCATTCTCGAAAATGTTTCTCAGGATGAGATTCTCCGCGAACTCGAAAGCAAAATTCAGTTTGAGCGCACTAAACAGTTTATGCCATAAAATTCTTTTCCCCACTTGGAATGCAAAACTAAAGTGTTTCTCTAAATCTCAAGGTGACAGATGTTCATAATTCGCAATGCGCAATGCGCAATGCGCAATTGAATGACAAATCTAAAGGTAAAGTCTAAAGCTACGATAACCATCATTCTTTAGGAATAGCCTTGAGAATGCCCTAACTGCTAACTGCAAACTGCTAACTGCTAACTGCCTGCTCCCCCTCCGGGGCGTGAAGATTATTTGAGAATTCCTTAATCATTGCGCATTGCGCATTGCTAATTGCTCATTGCTAACATTCCCCCTAGATTTTATTTTCAGAGTGGAATAATTATGCCGACATGTCGGTTATCAGGCTGCTGACAAGTGTGTCAGCTTTGCCCGATTCCCTACGACAACGGCATTCAAATCACGGATACAAAAAAATGCGAAATAGACACATTCTCTCACTGTTTATCCTGTTCTTCATTGCAATTGTCATGACCTCATGTGCCAGCCTCACCACGATGCAGACGGCCGGCGTCGTTCCCGAAGGTCAGGTACGATGGGCAATTGCCTCAACAGGTACAGGCGGTGAAGGAGATACCAAGCCATCTGCCGATCCAAACTTCGAGGCTGCAGTCCGATATGGTATTGCAGAAAACGTCGATGTCGGCTTAAAACTCGATCTCCTGGGGGCTCAGGTCGGTGCCAAATATCAATTCATGCGCGGTGATTTCGATGCAGCCGTCGGCATCGAAGCCGGTTACCAATGGGTCAGAAATGCCGGTACGGATGATCCGAGCTCACATGTCATTCAACTCCAGGTGCCGGTCCTCATGGAGAAGCACTTCAATCCTTATGTCGGCCTTGCATTTGGCCCCAAACTCCTCGGCATCGTCATTGCAGCGACAGACAATCGCGAAGACATCTGGAAGGATTCCGGTCTGTATGTCGGATGGATGTTCGGTTTGCCCTTGCGATTAACCGAAGGCATCTGGTTCCAGCCCGAATTTAATATCTATACCAACCTCTATTCAACGGCCTTCAACGACGAAAATACAGACACCAAAAAAAGAAATTACATTTCTACTGTGCTCTGGCAAGCCGGTGTGTCGGTATTCTTTGGCGGTTTGTAAACAATGAGCAATGTGCCATTGGAATGACAAAACCTAAGGGGGGACTCTCAAGCTGAGATCCCCCCAATTTTTTTACAATATCCTTGAGAGAATCTGAATAATTGCGCATTGCGCATTGCGCATTGCGCAATTACTGATTGCACATTACCAATTTCATAAGCTCCGCGGCAGCCGTGCGTCCCGAAGCAATAGCTTCGACAATGGTAGAACCGCCGGTTTTGCAGTCACCGGCATAAATCAGGCGATCGCAATTTTCGGTTTTCTCGTCCGCTCTGCTGCCAATGGCACGAATGATCAGCGAAAAATAAGGCAGTGGTATGCTCGAATTCTCGAGGCCATGCCACCGTTCGCCATCAAAAATATTGCGCCGTACCCAAAGCGTTTTCAATTCTCCGTGTGCTTCGATCTTTTCAGGGCTCGTCATACCGCTGAGATCGATCTTGTGGTCTATCAGTTCGAGATACTCAGCCTTCGAAACACGCATATCTGCAATGCGCCTGCGAATAAACATCTCCACCGACGAAGATCCCATGCGCTGTGCCGTCAATGCACAGTCGACCGCCACATTGCCGCCTCCAATCACGGCAACGGCACCATCTGTCCGGTATTTCTCTGGCTCGTACAGATAATCCATATACGAAACGCTCAATTCTTCCCCGGGAATGCGCAAAGAAACGCAATTCGGCTCACCAGTCGAAACAATAACCCCATCAAATTTATCGAGCAGTTCTGCTGGATTCTCAATCCGACTGTTCAAATGCAGCAGTATGCGGTCCGGCTCAAAAATGAATGACCAGTCGCGTTCTATCACCTCATGGGGCAGGCGTTCTCTGGGAATCATATTCAGCGCACCGCCGATTTCATGCCTTGATTCAAAAATCTCTACATAATACCCCTCGGGGATGAGACATGCTGCCGCTGCAATGCCTGCCGGTCCGGCTCCAATAATGGCTATCCGTTTGCCGTTAAGCGGTTTGAGCACGTGTGTCTTCTCGTTTCGCCAGGTATTCAAAATCGTGGCCTGAACCCTGGGAATGTTAATTGGAAAATCGACATTCCGACGCGTACATGCTTTCATGCAAAACTTATCCGGACAAATGAGCCCGCACGTCTGCCCCATAGGATTGTTCAATACAATGGCCCCGACTGCATTCTGCCAGTCATTCTCTTTGGCAAACTGAATAAAATCGTGGGGATTGCAGTTGACCGGACATGCATTCATGCAAGGCTTTGCTTTGCACCCAAGACATCGATTCAGTTCGGCCTGAAGCTGTAGTTTGGTTAGGTAGAGGGGCATGAATGAACTCCTTAATAAGAAATATGACGAAAACCGGGATGTGTTTGAATTTGGTTATTCACTATTCACTATTC
>JAGACY010000444.1 GCA_017613855.1 Pseudomonadota bacterium | reverse complement strand
CTCGCTGCCGACGTACGAGATCGCGGGATTGGTGTATAACCTTTTGCACAGTTAACAGTTTGCAGTTATCAGTTGACAGTTTTCAGTTAACTGCTAACTGCCAACTGCCAACTGCCAACTGCCAACAATTCATTATGTTTAAGCATTTTTACACCAAATCCCTAAAAGAAAGACGCCAAATCCTTGAGGCAGACGGTGCAAGCGATCTCAAAGAACTGGCCGGAATTCCTAATGCTGAGTTCGACATACTCGATCGCATGAGCGAGAATGTCATTGGTGCATGGCGGTTACCTCTTGGGGTGGTACCTCAGTTGACTGTCAATGGGAAATGCCACCGAATTGCCATGTCCACAGAAGAACCCAGTGTCATTGCCGCCGTAAACCGAACCTCAAGATTGATAAATGCATGTCATGGGGGCATCCATTGTCGTTATGATTCCCCGGTAACCATGGCGCAAATATCCGGCACTCTTCCACTCGCTCAGGCAAACGGCTTCAAACTCATGCTTATCCGTAACAAAGAGCGATGGCTGACACTTGCAAATGAACAGAATCCCAAATTAGTCGAACTTGGCGGAGGTGCTTTCGACATTCAAGTGGATGTTCTGCCGCCGGAGTGGAACGACTCTTGGCGTGAGACATTTATCATCCTCAAGATTTACGTACATACCATGGATGCCATGGGAGCCAATGCCGTCAATACCATGGCTGAAGCTTTGCTGCGGTGTATAGAGAACGAAAATATTAACTTAACGCCGTGTATGGCCATCGTGAGCAATGCCAGTGAAGGCCGCCTTGTTCATGCACATATTGAGATTCCCTTTGCCACGCTCGAAGAAATCACCGGCATCCCTGGTTCTAATTTTGCCATGCTCATTGCCCGTGGATCCGCCTTGGCCGATCGCTGCCCGGAGCGTGCAGTCACCCATAACAAAGGCATTTTGAACGGAATCATTGCAGCAGCCATCCCTCTTGGCCAAGATACACGCGCCATCAATGCGGCATTCTACGATTATGCCTGTAAAACCGGTGTACACCTTCCCCTCGTGCGCTGGAACATACAAAAACAATCACTCCACGCAGAAATGCATCTTCCTCTGCCCGTCGGTTTTGTAGGAGGATTGAGAAAAGTTCCCGCAGTCAACGCTGCCTTTGCTTTCGATAAAATCGAGAATTATGCCGAATTATGCGGTGTTCTGGCTGGTGTCGGCATGGCTCAAAACCTGGGAGCGCTATGGGCGCTCACCACAGAAGGCATACAGGCCGGCCACATGAAACTGCATGCGAGAAAATAAAAAAAAGCCCCCAAACGGGGGCTTGTAAATCCATACCAATACTAGTTGCTACCAGTATCTTTCTTGGCTTCTTCGGTCGCTGTATCCAACATTTTATTCCAAAAACTAACAGAACCGAGTTTTTCCATAGCCGAGTTAGCTTCTGTCGAACCATCATCGGCACATTTCTTCAGATCTGAATTGAGTTTTGAAATTTTAGTGTAAACATCGAGATACAGCAATGCATCTCGTACATAGCAAAGCCCATTGTCCTGCTTATCATCCGACCATTCAGTGAAAGCAGCATCCAAGGCATCCTTGTTGGTTTCAACATAATTGGAAATGCCTTCACCCTTTTCTTTACAATCCGCTGGAGCAGCAGCCGTATTCAGCCCGTCCATCTGAGTAAAGATTGCCGGTGTTTTGCATTTCAAAGGATTTTTATCATCATCTGAACATGCAGCAATGCTCACTGCCAAACCAGCAATCAAAAGGCCCATTAATGCTTTCTTCATAAGTAATCTCCTTTAGTATTCTCAGTTCCGTTGGCCAGTACCAACAAACAGATAAATTTATAGAAGAATTTTTCGATAATCTCAACGCGCAAGGCAAAAAAATGAAAGAATTGTTACAATCATGGTCGCCCCAAGGCGTGCCATCCCCCCGGAAACAAAAAAACGGCGAGACGTAGGGGCGACCCAATGTGGTCGCCCCAAGGCGTGCCATCCCCCGGGAACAAAAAAACGGCGAGACGTAGGAGCGACCCAATGTGGTCGCCCCTAGACGAGCAGCGCGGCGTATCCCGCAGGGATAGCCGCGCCCACAAACAAAATTAATATTCGAACGCCGATCCGCCGATAAATTCACGCAAGAGCGATGTCTGGGGGACATTTTCGGGATAAATCGTGACGAAGCGGTCAATCAAACGACGCAGACGGTAGGCCACGGTTTGTGCAGGATCATCTTCTTCGACTTCGAGCAGATAACGATCGGCGTAGACCTTGAGTACCGAGAGCTCGTACACCAGCGAGGTGTTAAAGACGGCGTCGGCCAGCATCTGATAGGGGAAGATGTGTTTGACTTCGCCGCGACGCACCGATGGCCAGCGCATGATGTTCGAAGATGCCGTGATGGCGCGGGTGTGACGGTCGCGGACGATACGACGGATAAGGCGGATATCGGTGGCGCTGACGCGCGTCACATTGTCGAGCATCAGGGAGGTCATTGGGTTAATAAAGATGCGGAAAACGCCGTCGCCCTGGTCGAACGGCATGCGGGGGTTGAGGCCGTGAATGCCTTCGAGGAGCAGGATGTCGCTGTCGCCGAGGTTCATCAGCGGGCCGCCTTCGGGATGGCTCTTGCCCGTCTGGAAATTGTAGCGCGAAATGTGAATCGTCTTGCCATGAATGAGATCGTGCAGCTGTTGGCGCAGAACATCGATATCGAGGGCTTCGAAGGCTTCGAAATCATATTCGCCATTTTCATCACGCACTGTTTTTTCGCGGTCGACATAGTAATCGTCGAGGGAAATGCATTTGGGCGTCAGGCCATTGACCTGCAATTGAATAGACAAGCGCTTGAGGAACGTCGTTTTGCCCGACGACGAAGGCCCTGCAATGCAGATAACTTTGACGCGCTTATCGCGATTGACGATCATGTCGGCCAGCTGGGATATTCTTTTTTCGTGGAAACCCTCGCTAACGCGGATGATTTTGGAGACGTCGCCGGCGATGCAGATATCATTGAAAGCACCGACGCTCGTCAAACCAATGCCGTTGAGCCAGACATCATGCTGTTTGGCAAGTGTGCTCGGGTGAAGACTGCGATTTTTGGCTTCATCAACTTTGTCCGAATCGAAATAAAGCAGCAATTCGCCCGAATTTTCGGCAACACAGAAACGTTCAAGGATCTTGGCAGACGCCACGAGCGGTACAATTTCGAGCGCATACAAATGGCCGCATGAGACCATGGCCACAGAGGAATTGCGCGATTTACGCAGAAGTTTGACGGCTTCATCCCACCCCTGGGCGGACAGACGGGCACGTGCTTCATCGATCGAACAGTAATCACGTCGGAAAACGACATCCGCTTTGACGAGGTTGTGCATTTCCTCGTTGAGTTTGGCCGCAAATTCCTTGTAATCGAGTTTATTGGGGTTCGATTCTATCTCGAGCAGGTAAGCAAAGCCAAGGCTTGGCCCAATGTGCAGATGCAACTCAGGATCGATATGATAGGCAGCTTCCATCGCCAGAAGTGAAACACTTTCGCGATAAATCATGCGTCCTTCAAGCCCGTCTGGCGTCAGGGCCTCTGCCACACCCGAAGTATACAGCGGACGATTCAGCGAAACATGCTTGTGATTAAAGAGCCCGCATACGACAGGTTTGCCATCGATCTCGCTAGGCAGAAGCCGCGAAAGCGGTGTACCAATGCGCACTTGCTGTTCAACGCCATTCACGGTGATATTCAGTTTCGTTTTGACGTGCTGGGACGGCGCGCTGTAGGCATCGAGCAAAGCATGCGACAAATCCTCAAGATGCGTATCCATCATAAAGGAAAAGGTTTTAAGCACGCGAAGAATGGCCGTCGGCTTTCTCGAAATGGCTGCCTCGAGTTTTTTCTCATCAAATTCGCCGACTTTGATTTCAGATTCACTGCGCAGAGTCACGCGCTGCTGCATCCATCCCCACAATCCCCAGTCGCCAAAGCCATCACCCGGCTGAAGCTGGCCGATTTCCATCGACTCACGCAAAACACTCACATCCCCCGAAAGCAAAATGCGAAAACCGCTTTTGGCCTCCAATATCTGACCGGCCGGATAGCTCACCACAGTGATACAGTCCGCCAACGCTGTAATTTCATCTTTGTCGAGAGAAGCAAAAATGCCTTCCTTTAAAAGCGCGAGTTCTTCGGTTTTCATAAATTAGCCTTTAGGGAGTGTGTGCCCAAATGGAATTCAAAAGAAATCATTCATCAAAATCGATGGTATTTTTAGGTGCAGATTTGATCCTCTTAATCCTAGCCTCAACTTCTGCCGCCTGAGCATGCAGATTCAGCCCGCGGTAGGTTTTTACCAAAAGCTGAAGCGTAGGAATATCATTCGGATGATCTTTGCTGAGCGTTTCGAGTGTGGCACGCGCTTCAGGCCACTGTCTATTCTTGACCATCTGCTCAGCTTCTGCGTATTGCTTCTTCATGTCTTCCTCGGCGAGTTTTTCCATTTCCTCTGCAGAAAGCTCCTTGGGAAGATTTGAAGTATCGGCATTGGAATCTTCAATTTTGGCTGCAATCACCTCAGGATCCGTTCTATTAATTCTGTTGATTTCAGTTTCAATTGGTTCCTTAGGTTCAACAGGCGCAGCCGTCTCCGGTGCTCCGGTTTTATCCGACAAAAACGGAATCGCATCGAGCCCGCCATAGGCAAAAATACGGATACCTGCGATTAAAAGTGCCACACCAATCACCAAAGCAATGATGATTTTTGTCCACTTCTGCCTGGTTTGTTTCTCCTGTTCAGCACGTCTGCGGGCGTCCTGCTTCATTTTCTTTGAAGACGGTGCATTCTCAGGCGTACTTAGATCCGACGATACCGTGACGGGAGAAAATGCAGACCCACTCATCAGCGGCAAATTCGATACATTCATATTGGATTGGGTACGAACCGGAGATGCCTGGCCATTTACCGTCCCGATAGAAGCAAGCTCCATCGGCTTATCGGATGTGGGCACATCCCCTAACGGGAAAAACTTCGTAATGAGCTCAGTCGTCAAAACTTCCGAATAATCGCCCAATTCCTTCCAGTCATCATCATCTTTTGCGACCTTGACATCCTCCACCGTCGGGCGAGCAGACAACCAATCCTGCAAACTCGTCAAATCGTGAAAGGTGTACGTCAGCCCCATGTGCCGAACTTTCCACGTCACCTCATTGCCCGAATCTGACAATGTTTCCGACACAACAGCAGACGCACTCGGTGCCTCAGTTTCCGGTGGCGGCGTAGGTGCTTTCATACTTCCTGTTCCATCGAGTCTTACCAGGAAAATATGGGCACATGCCGGACACTTTATTCTGGCCCCCTGCGGAGAAAGCCGGGAGTCATTAACCTCATAGCTCTGGCCACATTTGTCGCATTTAACGAGCATTTTTATTCCTTCGGTGAACGTTTCAACCAAAAAAAAATCTGTAACCGTTTTAAAACGGCGCTTCTAAAATATCAGATATAGGCTAAAACAGGCAAAATTTTAATCTGGAATGTTTGGTCTATGAAGCTGCGCTCCATACGACCAAACATGCGGCCTGTTTCACACAGCCGCATACCGCGCCTATTCCCCCTGCGGGCGAATACGGCGCTTTTTTTTTAGGGCAGAGCAAAATAAAATTAAATTCAAAATCCCGCCATTTTTCAGCGTTTTTTCGAAAATTATTCTGTATTTTTTGCCCTATGACACAATTGCCCTACTGGATCAAACCTCAAAAATCCCTTATGAGGTAATTAAAGCACTCTTCGTGTGGTTCCATGAAGGTGTATATCTTACGAAATTTTACGTTTTCCCAAGACCTACATCAATCAGGTTGCGGGGGTAGAAGTTTAAAAAGGAGAATAACATGAAAAAGTTTGCATGGATGATCGCAGCCCTTAGTCTTTGTGCCTGTACATTTACCGCATGCGGCGATGATGACAAAGATAACAACACCAACGCCAACAAAGCCGCTATCGGTGCCGATTGTAAAGCCAATGCCGATTGCGAAAGCGGATTGTGCAAAGACAGCAAATGTGCAGCCAAAGATAGCAGCAGTGCTGATAAGAAAGCCAATGACGAAGCATGCGAAAAAGCTGACGATTGCCAGAGCGGATATTGCAGCGACGATAAAAAATGTGCTGACAAACCTGCTGGCGGCGATGACAAGAAAGCCAATGACGAAGCATGCGAAAATGCTGACGACTGCCAGAGCGGATATTGCAGCGATGACAAAAAATGTGCTGACAAACCCGCTGGCGGCGACGACAAGAAAGCCAATGACGAAGTATGCGAAAATGCTGACGACTGCCAGAGCGGATATTGCAGCGACGATAAAAAATGTGCTGACAAACCCGCTGGCGGCGACGACAAGAAAGCCAATGACGAAGCATGCGAAAAAGCTGACGACTGCCAGAGCGGATATTGCAGCGATGACAAAAAATGTGCTGACAAACCCGCATCCGGCGATAAATGCACGAATGATGATGAATGCACGAAAGGCGGCAAACTCTATTGCCATGTTGACTCTGGTGCCTGCGTCGAATGCCTCGCCGATAATGCACTTGACGATGCCTGCGATAACAGCAAACCCGGCCCGGTCTGCATCAGCAATGCATGCGCAAAATGCACCGAAGATAAACAATGCGGCGATAAACGTGTCTGCGATAAAGATTCCGGCAAATGCAGCGCCGCCGACGGAACATGCTGGGAAGACAAAGACTGCAAAGACAGCTCCAAACCTGTATGCGGGTCAGATCATATCTGTGTCGCCTCTACTGCTGAATGCGGCCTGAATACCCCCTGCGCAGACAGCTCCAAGGTTTGTGCTGCTGGCAAATGCGTTGCCAAGGCTGCCAAGAATGATGCATGCGATGATTCATTTGTGGCCCGTTGCTCAAATGATATGAAAACCCTTATCTCCTGCAAGGACAAAAAAGTCATCGAAACGAAATGCTCTGATTATGCTGCATCCAGCAAAGAACAGTATTTATGCATGTTCAGTCCGGATGGCATCGCCGATTGTGCACTCGAATGCGCTTCGAAAGATGCTAACCTGAAAGAAGGTGACATCGAATTTCCAAACTGCACGGAAGATAAAGGCGAAGCCTGGAACTATACTTGCCTGAATGATTTTTATAAATCAGGATTGTTCTCCTTTGCAGTCATTGAAAAATGCGCTTCCGGAAAGAAATGTGACGCTTCCGGCGCAAAAGCCGTCTGCAAATAATCACAACCACCTCTAAAAACACTAAAACCCGGCCAAGTGCCGGGTTTTTTAATGGATAATGGATAATG
>JAGACY010000443.1 GCA_017613855.1 Pseudomonadota bacterium | reverse complement strand
GGTGAACTTTCCCTCAAAACATACTTCTCAATAGGCTTCTCATGGCAAAGAAAAATACCGCAATTCTCTCTATTTGTTCTATTCTCTGTGGCATAGCGCTTCTTAATGCATGCTCCGATGACAAAGACAAGAAAGATGAGCCACAACCGATTACTCCGGTCGTTACGACGAACGATCTGCGACCGATATCGTTGCAGTCCGAGGACGGCTGTCTGTTGGACAGCGACTGTGTAACCGGAGCTTTTTGCTTTAATGGGCAATGCGCGACCCAATGCGAAAAAGACGAAGATTGTGACGGGGATTATGTATGTTCTCCGCGCAATGGCCGATGCATCACCAAAGATTTTGCCGATAATATGTATCTAACGGACGATGACGATGACCTTAGTCCGTCCGATCTTTCCAGAAAGCGTCATGCACTGACCGATCTCAATGCCCAGGATATTGCCGAAGCACAAGCATCCAACATGGTCGAGGCCATACCAAACTTCGAAGTTTTAACGCCGCCACCCTCGCAAATTTCTGTCAATCTTGGGCAGGCGTCGGCTAAGATTAATCTGACGGCAACTAAGAATTTTGGCGATCTTGATTACCATGTCCGTTCTATCGAAAGAGGTACGACGGGCAAGGTGCGCCGGGCAGAGGTTTCTGTAAATGAAGAAACAGGCCTGGCGACTTACACTTTTATCGTTTATCCGCGATATTCAAGCCTCGGAGAGCAAGGAACTACTGAACATTTACAAATCGATTCTGCGGCCGGTACCTTCGATCTCGAACTGATTCCGCGTCCATTGGTTGCGGGGCTTTATGAGGGCGGCAATCTCACAGAACGCTTTGGTATCGCTGCATTGCCCATGCGTTTCGCAGTCAAGACAACGCCCATCTATCCTACGAAATTCAGTAATATCAAAAGCATGACGATTTACGTGCCCTCGAGTCAGGCGGATTTGTTCTCCCCCGAGTCGGTGACGGATGACAAGACTGTTTGGTCCTCGATTGTCATGAAAAAAGAAAGTGCCAAGAAATGCCAATCCCAGACGGCATGCTGGTCGGCGGCTTTTTCGACCAATGATTACGAAATGGCTGGCAGTCAGCTCATCGATAAATCGCAAAAAATTAACCGTTCGATCCGCATCGAAATTGACGACTTCGACGCCCAGGAGCCGATGTTAATGGGCTATATCAAAGATGATATCAGCGGGATTTATCGCGACTACGATACGACGACAGGTCAAAAGCACTGGGCTACTTCGTCCATGAGCGGGCGCTTTAATGTCAGAAGGACAGAGGCGTTCGACAGCGAATCGAATACAATCAAAGAACATGAAATCGCGACCGATACGATTTATCGTGATTTAGAAGATACCTCCCAAATTGCCTGCACGGATGAAGATATCGCAATGCTCATGGCGAGTATCACTGGCGAAGATGAGGCACTGGCCGAGTGTCCAAATATATTGACGTTAGAGGGATGGCTTGCAAGCGATAAGAAATATGAATGTTTAAGCGCAGGTGCGGCTAATATACTCAACGACGAGAACCTGACCTCGAAAATCATTACCCAGCTCGTTGCACGCAACGAGGATGATACAACGGCCGTGGCCGGCTTTGCGACACTCAATGATTTCCTCGATAATTGCTTGCTCAATGACAGCGACAGCAAGAAAACTGTTTGCAAGACGCGCCCCGAAGTGAGCTGTGCTGCCGATTTGGCGGCCTATAGCTTCCTCAATGTCGACAGCGATCAAGCCAAAGAACAATTTATGAACCAATTCCATGGGCTTTTGCGCGAATCCTATCTTGGGCAGCAATATGCCGCATGGCAGCAGGATATTACAGCAAGACAAAAGTGGCTCGACACAGCGGATGCTCCCAAATTTGCGGCCAAAGATATCGAAAATGCTGTCATGGGCATTCTCGATGACTGGGACAACAATACTCTCCAGGCACACCTCAAAGTTATGGGCAAGCAATTTGGCCAACTTCCGCTCGAAGTTCTGTCCAATCAAACGACCAAAACCGACGAAATTACAGCCGAGCGCTATACGATTCTTGCCGATTACCAGCAGGCATGGCAAGCCGTGAGCGATGCCATTTCCGTCGCTGCACGCAGGTACAACGAGCTCCTGAACAAAACGATAGATCGTACCGACAAAGCGGCCATGATGAATCCACGCATGTTCGATCTCTATCTCGCGGGCCTCATCGAATCCGAAATTAACCGCAATACCAACAATACCTCTCTCAATGGCGGTTATGCCAACAGCTTTAACGACAACATGAGTACACTAAAAAAACTCAATCAGTCGTTCGATGCGCTCGTCTATATGCGCGATGCCGAGGTGACGGTTTCGAATTCGCTCAACAAGGACGATACCAATGTTTTGGCGCGCCGCGCCGAAAAAGCCGCTAAAACTCTCGAAGAAGTTACCGCAAAACGCGACAAGGTCTTTAAAGATCATCGCGACATGCAGATTTCACAAAAGACGACATCAGCCAATTTAACGAATTCCCTCGAGAATCTGGTCACCGAAATCGTCAATATCTGCGGTTTGCCCGAAGCATGCAAAGTCACAGATGTCGCCAAAATTATGACCAAACCCGAGTGCGATCCGATCACGACGCCATTCTATTGTGGGTTTGCTCTTAACAAAGATTCACTGCCGGGCAGAGCTGACCGCGATATTCCTGCCGATTCTGCAGCATATTCGGTCAAGATCAAGGACGACGGCACATTGCAGTTCCTCGACAAGGACGGCAAAGAGATTGCTCGGGATGACAAGACCTTCGATGGCCTCGATCCACAATCGAATGTCAATACCGGCGAAGCTGCCGAAGCGATTCTCAATTACCGAAAATCGCTGCAGCATGTCGAAGTAGCCAAAGCCGACCTCCAGGCACTGCAAAATAAAGTCACAATTGCACGCCAGACCTGTGAGAGCTATGCGGCAAATATCAAAAAATGGTATAAAAATAGATCGACTTACCTCAATAACGTCAAAGATAACCTCAAAGCCATCGAAAGTGCTCAGGATGCCAAAGCAAAAGCACTGATTGACAAGCTCGACGCCCAATATAAAAGTTTGAATGATGCTTATACAAAAGCACAGGGCAAGCTAGAAGACTGGAAAAACATTCAGACAAACGCACTAAATGAAAAGAAAGAATATATATCCGATATGGCTGAATATGAAAGAGCCATTCTCGGGGTTACCGCGACTTCAGATATGATTGGTAAAGCCCTTAATGTAGGCTCGTCCATAGCTGAAGTTACAGCACGTGCTGTAGATGCAAAACCTCTTGCAAAAGGGGCTTATTCTGATGCCATTGTCTGCAAATACCTTGATTTGCTACAATATGAAGTATTTAAGATCGCCAGCACGGGTTTGACTGGCGCCAAAAACTATAAAAAATATCAGCAGGATCTCAAAGATGCTCAAACCCAGTATGATCAGAAAATAGCGGACAAAGAGGCCAGCATTGCTGCGCAAAAAGCCGAAGCTGAGCTTGTTAAAACGCTGAATGAATTCGAAAAAACTGCCATTGGTGCCGATAAAACCACCGAAAAAGCCAAAGCAGCTATCGAGAAACTGCGCGAAGAATTCAACGCACAGGATACGCACGAACGCGATTTGCAGACGCTCGAAAATATGCGCTCCGAATACCTCATGCTCGCACAGGATATGCTCAGCAAGAGTGCAGTCGTGACCGAATCTGAAATTGAGGCCGATACGGCATTATTGCATTATCTTACGCTTACACAGCGCGCGCAAATGTTCAAATCCCAATACGATGCTTCAACTGAACGACTCGCACAAATCAACAATCTCTATACAGCACCTGCCGTTCTCTTTACCTACGCCAGCGATCTCGAATCGGTCGAAAATAGAATCGAACTTGCCAAAGAACGCATCTACGATTACCTGGCCGCCATCGAATACAACGCCGTGCGTCCGTTCGTCGATATCCGCCGCGCGGTTTATATTGCGCGCAGCCCCAATGATCTCAAGGCAATTCTCGATCAGCTCGACGACGTGATTGACAATTGCGGCGGCGTAACCAATACCATCGATGACGAACACGCGATCATCGTTTCAATGCGCGAAATGCTTGGTATTACGGCAGATTTCCAAAAGATGACGATGCAGCAGCGTTTCCATTATGCGCTGTCGAACGGCAACGTCCCCGTCAAATCGCTCACGCGCTACACTGTCGATACTACGGGCAAACAGCTTCTAAACAGCGGACATGCGCTCAAATCGGGCACATTCGCACTCACCATCCCCAGTTTTGCCAACCTCCAGGCCACATGCAACGCCAAGATTGCCGGTTTTGCCTTTAAACTCGTCGGCGAGAATCTCATCAAACCCGATGCAGGCACCCAGGTGCATCCCACGATCACCATGTTCTACAACGGAAAAGCGACACTCGCCTCTTGCCAGCCCGACATCGAATCGATCGCCAACACCCTCGGACATGCGACGGCCTACGACACCTATACGACCTTTAACATCGAGCAAACCAAGATTTCACCCAATCTTGGACTCAATGAGTGGGGCAACAGCGATAATACACTCGCCAATTACCCGCTTGCTTCGACCTATACCGTGCTGATTGACCCGGAAATCGGCGAAAATGCCAAGATCAATTGGGATAATGTCGAAGATATACAAATTAAGGTTTTGTATACTTACGAAAATGTAAAAACGAATAACACGTGTAAGTATTAATATTTGGAGCGCATTCTATCTCGCCGGCGAGACGTTTTAAAACACGTCTCTTCCGGCTTGATACGCACTTTGCGCTCGCCTATGTGCGCTGCACATACGGCTCGCGTTGTATTTGGGAATTTCTACATCCCAATATCAGGAAACACAAAAATGAACAAAATCATCCGTTATCTACTCATTGGAGGTATCCTCATGGCCATGTCAGGAAGCTTCGGCTGCAAATCTTCTGGAACGCAAGCAAATATCAATACAGCAACGGAAGAATCGAACTCTGTTCAGGAAGAAGAGTCAGAGCAACTGCCTAATGAACAAAACGTAGATTTTGTGTTATCCAAAGAAGGTGTGGCCGAAATTATAGAACAAGGAGAAGTCAATCAGCCAATGGGGGCCGGCATCACCCCGCTGATGATTGCTGCCGATATCGATTCGGTCAAAGCACTCATTGAGGCTGGTGCCGATGTCAATGCCAAAGCCTGGGATGAAAACTCGGTACTCGTGCATGCTCTTGTTCTCACACGAGCCATGCAGAAAGACGATGGGCGCGTACAACTTCTTTTAAATGCCGGCGCAGAGATCAATGAAGAGGGTGTGAAAGAATCCATGCCGTTTCATCCGGCAATCAATCCCGGATATATGGGTTATACGCCACTGATGTTTGCATGGACACTCGATCAGGTCAAAGCACTCGTTGAAAAAGGAGCAAATGTCAACGCGCAGACAAAGGTGCTGCACATCACACCATTGATTCTCGCATTGGGCAACAAAAGAAAAAACATTGCAAAATATCTGATTGAACATGGTGCCGACGTTAATGCACAGACGCGGGATGGTATGACGCCTTTATCGGTTGCACCGGACGAAGAAAGCGTCAACATGCTCCTCGCCAAGGGTGCAAACGTGAATGCCCCCACAGAAAACGGAATTATGTTTACAAACGTAAATGCAGGGAAAATGCGTGCACTGCTTAAAGCAGGATTCGATGTACATACAGAATATTTCAATTCTACCCCATTATTCATGGCCAAAGATATAAAAACCGCCCAAATGCTTCTCGATGCCGGATACGATATTAATACTGAAGCCAAGCCAAACATAAGACCATTTGGGATGGTTTTTCCAGATGAAGAATTTGCTCAGCAAAGTGTATTTCCAGAGGGAGTAACTCCGTTAGCGATTGCGATAATCACCCAAAATTATGAACTGACAAAATTCTACATTGATAAAGGTGCAAAAATTAAATCAGATTATTTAAGTCTTGCACAATCAAACGAAATAGCCGAACTCCTCATAAATACCGGTATCGATATTAATGCAAAAGACCAATACGGACGCACGGCTCTCGATACTGTTACACGATTAAAATATGCTAAATTTCTAATTAACAAAGGTATAATAATTGAGAAAGATCGTGCGTATCCAAATCTTTGGATGATTGCAGACGCAGAATTAGCACAAATGCTCATTGAGCATGGCGTTGACATCAATAAGAAAGAAAATGATGCTGACTCAATTGATTGGTTTGATCCCGAAACCGAAACAGCCATTATGCTGACAAATGATCCGGAAGTTGCAAAGTTATTGCTCAATGCCGGTGCCGATATTCATGTAACAGATCATATAGGACGATCCGTTTTAATGCGATACGATGTTGCCAGAGAAAATAATATGATGAAAGCGATGGAAATGGGAATCGATCGGCAAATCATGGATTATGCAGAAGTCGACAAAGATATTGGAACACCTCATTATAATACTGCCAAGGATATCATAAAGCGTGGTATAGACAATAACAGAGAAATCATAAAACTACTCATCGAAGCAGGTGCTGACGTCAATGCCTCTGCATACGATGGGAGAACTGCATTGACAAACACAAATGACCCCGAAACAATCAAACTTTTGCTCAATGCAGGGGCTAATCCCAATGGCGGAAAACCACACTATTCCGATAAGATCAAAGATGAATTAAAAAAATTAGAACAGCAAAAATCAAAAACGTCAGATGCAGATGAATCAGAAAGACTAGAAAAATTGATCGAAGATTATAAACGCATGTTAGAAGAAAATTCTCAACAGCAAGATTTTAAACGCATGTTAGAAGAAGAATCTATACAGGAAGCAGGAACGGCAAATTATATTTTTACTACCCTCCCCCGTGAACTGCCTATTGTTCAGGCTGCAAATAATCCCGAATCGTTAAAATTACTTTTAGCTGCAGGGGCAGATCCCAATGTTGAAAACGATGATGGTTAT
>JAGACY010000442.1 GCA_017613855.1 Pseudomonadota bacterium | reverse complement strand
GAGGAATTATGAATGAATGCGTAATTCGTAATTCGTAATTCGTAATTAATGTGACATTCTCAATGGTATCTCTAAAGACTCTTTTTTTTAGCTTCAGAATCAAACTTAGGCATTACAATCCAATTACGCATTACGAATTACGAATAAAAACTCATTCACTTTAGCTTCAGAATCAACCTTAGGCACTACAATTCAATTCCGCATTCCGCATTCCGAATTATTTCCCGAATCCGTCCAGGACGACTCGCATCGAAGCTGGACGTGACATCACATTGGGAGACAGACACGCCTCTATGACGCTGGCAATTCCTTTGGGTACCATGGAATTGATTTCCCGGATGGGTTCAAAAATACCCGATTGCTGAGCCGTATAGATTGCGACCGGCGAATTGCCCGGATAAGGAAGTTTGCGCGTCAGACATTCATAGCAAACGACCCCAAATGAGAACACATCCGCCTGTACGGTAATCGCTTCGCCGCGGGATTGTTCGGGAGCCATATAATAGGGAGTACCAATACCCTGCCCGGCTACCATATAGGAAGGCATATCGAGCGTGCTTGCAATGCCGAAATCCATCAGATACGGGTGAAAAGATTCCGATTCGATCATGATGTTGGCGGGTTTTAAATCCCTGTGTATGACGCCATGATCGTGTGCCGCAACGAGGGCTTCGGCTATTTGCATGAGAATGCGCAGACTCATCATCAGCGGGAGCGGCGAATCATGCAGATACTCGCTCAGATTTTTCCCATCGATGTAGCGCATCGTATAAAAATAGAGCCCTTCGAGCTGTTCAAGATGATATGCCGGTAAAATATAGGCATGATTCAGATCGCGCGTAATCATGAGCTCGCGTTTAAAACGCAGGAGCCATGCGGCATCCGAGACTAGTTCCGGTTTAAGAACTTTAAGTGCAAGCACCTCGGTCAGAGTCGTGTCGAGCACTTTATAAACAGTTCCGGTTCCTCCCGTTCCCAGTTCATCGAGAATCTGATAACGCGAACGTGACAATATCTCCACGGGCGAAGTCGTAAAAGACTCGCGCAGATTGGGATTGACTGTCCTAAAGCTATTGGAGCTCCTGTGAATGATGCGTGTTTCGAACCCCTGCTCCTGCACCGGATTGGTGATAGTATCTTCGAGACTGATATCACCGCTGCCACCACCCGTCGATGCTGCGATTTTTTTTAAACAGCCATGAAAATCTTCGGGCGACTGGAGACGTTCTTTCGAGGGAATTTCGGCTGAAATAACAGGATGATCCTCAGTAATCAGATGAATCGCATCACTGCGAAATTCTGCATTCTCGATGGAGATTTGCGGCGGAAACGGATCGAAATAATCCTGAATCGATTCGACTAAAGCTTCTTTGGGAACATACCCACCGAATTCGTTGGTCAAATGCTCAAGCGCATGAACGAGCTGCGTATAGGAACTCATCCGCTGTGAAGGTCTTTCGGCAAGTGTATGCTGGAAAAACTCGAGCAAAGAAGTCAGCGAATCTCCGGGAATATTAGACCGATTGAGGACATCCATCATCCCCATCCAGCGAGGTTCCCACTCATCGGGCTGAAATTCGCCTGTAATTCCCTGATAAAGCAGCGCACCAATTGCATAAATATCGCTTGCCACCCCGATTTCCTGATGACGACGCCACTCAGGCGCATCAAACTTTTCGTTAAGTTCCGAATCGAGATGGAAATGACACCGCATGGCGGCTTCGACAAAACCAAACACATTCACATCGCCCTCATGGGTAATGTGAATATTGTAAGGGAGAACCGAAAAATGGTGAAGCTGCTGTTCGTAAGCTTTTTCGAGGGTTTTGGCGGCATCGAGCAAAATAGATGTTCGATAGCGCGGCGGCAAATCTCTGTGATCTTTGAGCATAAATGCCGAAATTTCGCCGAGAGAAAGATGCGCACCTGAATAGGGATAGACCGCATAAATCGAATTGGAACGCGCCATCCCGATTGCCAAAATCGGTACAAGTCCTTTCAATTGAACGCGTGAAACGCGACGACAGGTGTCCTGATAAAACAATCGGATCTCCGCAGCAGCACTCAATTCCGGCCGCAGTGCACGAATTACGGCCCACTCACCCGGCTTATCATCCACCGTCACCAAATAGCGCTCATAGTAACGCGGCGAGTCAAGCAATTCTCTTACGGTATAGCCTGGAAATTGTCCAAAACGCTGAAGCATGATCCGAAAAACAACCTCAAATAAACACCCTGTTTGCACCAAGACAAACGCTCAATTTCTTTACCACACTTCATATTAAAACTACTAATGATATTGTTGATTAATTCATCATGCAGAATGCACAATGCACAATGATTTTGCAAAACCAACAGAATTATCTAAAAACCTTTTGAGATGCTCATACCATTATGCATTATGCATTCATCATTATGCATTGTTTTCGGGCTATTTGTCCTGCGGCCAAATACGCCCTTCGTGCTCGGCTATTTGTCCTGCGGCCAAATACGCCTCGCAAAAACTGGCTGGCGCGTATGCAATAGCGCCAGCCAAGCGTGCCGTATCGCGCCAGCGATAGGCCGCTTAACAAAAAAAAGAAATACGAGTATAATCACAACACCCAGTAAAGACGTTCCATGGAACGTCTCTGACTCTAACCCACTGTAGAGATATGTCGTGATACGGCTCTCTGCTATCCCCAACCCCAACCCCAGACGATCATGGAATCCAAAGAACTGCTCGACAAGTGGATAGTGCGAAGCGCACAAAGGCTCATCAACCTGACCGAATCGCTGATTTGTCAGAATGGTGCTCGTTATTCGATTTCCGAAGCCGAAGGTTTTTCTTTGCTGCATCAGAGGGCTGCTGCGCTGCTCAATGAGTCGAACAACATAGAGAATCTCGTTCCGACCAAGCCGGCCACGCTCGTCTATCACCGTACGCTCATGCTTGCCGACCCGCTGGATATCCGCTTTCCGTTCGAGCTCCATGCAGCAAATGCCCAGGAAGCCATTTATCACTGCCTGATTGCACACGATGTTGCAGCAAAATTAGGGATTCCGGGGCTCTGTTCAATTGACGATGCCAATGCCCAGAAAATTCAGGGTGCCCGCATGCCGTCTTCTCAGATGATCGCCGAAATTGCCCCCATTGCCGAAGAATATCCACGGGGAACAGTCGACGACAATGTCATTATCCAAACGGTCAAAACGGCTTTTGCGAACTTCTCGCGTAAGTTTAACATCAAACTCAACATGATTGATGCGGATAATCTGTGTGAAGATGGCATCTGTGTCATTCCCGATACGCGTTATATCCAGAGTGCCCCCAGGCTCGTTCAAATGCTGACGTCGCAAGGCGTTCCGGCGAGCAGCCTCGTAATAAAGCTGATCAAACCGTATCCTACAGCAGAGATTGCCGAACGCATCAAAACGCAGAAATGCCTCGTCGTTCTTGGTGAACACGATTATCCCGAACAGTCTGCGCAGCGCTCCCTGCTCTACGAACTGCTTTCGGACTATCATCTGGACATCCCACTCATCTACATCCCCATGCAGTTAGGGGGACGTTTTGCCAAACTCGCTAAAACGCTGAACATCCCCGAGCGACTGTTTGAAGAATCATTGACGCGGAATACAGAAACGCAGTCTTTTGTGATTGGTGCCGTTCCAGGTGGCCAAATGAGCCGCAGTTTGCTGTTCGATCTGGCCGCATATCTCGACAAAATGAATGGATATTCGGCATTTCAGACACAGTGCAGACATCCGCTCATCACTGCACTGGGCATCGAAAAAGATCGCACGGAACATTACGAAATCCCTGCAAAAACAATCGACCTGTTATTTTTGTCGCATCCGGGTGTACTCGAAGTCGAGGACATACTCGACGAGCTCTCGGATAATGCCGTCATTCTTGTACTTGGCCGAAGTGTCGACGAAACCTCCATCTGGCCGCTTTTTTCCCAGAAAATGCGCGAATGGATGGATCGAAAACATATTACAGCATACTCGCTGGCCGGCAGTCTGCTCGATGAATACCGCACCGTAGAACGCTATGGTTCGTATGTCGTCCATGGCGCCCTGCTTGGACTGTTCGAAAAGATTTGCAGGGAACCGCTCAATTTTGTCGAGATTCTGAATAACCACCTGTTAAGCGCCGATGCCTACAAACGCATTGAAATCGGTCGCAGTTCCTTTAAGGAAGTCGACAGGACGATTCAGACCGGCGTCAAATTTGATCCTTATTTTGCGCCGCAAATCAGTCTTCCCAGGATGCTTTCGGCCAAGCCGAACCGCGCAGAATCAGCCGAATGGCGTTCGATTATCCGCAATTTCTATGTGCGCGGGCAATCGACGGATGCGCACCATCACCCATTGCCAGGGCTTTCAATCCGACCGGCGGCACTCAATCATTATTTGGAATCGCTCGAACAAGAACATTATTACCCGCTGCTCGTCACGCGTGTCACGGGCAATCCCACTTTGCAGACTCAGCGCCTCGATACAGCATTGCACCAAAAGTTCGGCAATCTCCTGGAAAATCATGACCTCCAAAGCGAATTGCGGTCATTTATTAAATGTGCCGAAAAAACTGCGGATGCCTCGCTGCATATCACTTTAGCCGAGGAACTGCTCACCAAAACGCTCCGATTATTCGAAGCACAAAATGCAGGATGCAGCAATGAATTGTGCGCCAACATTGAAGAATTCATTGCATCACTTCCGAAGGAATGCCATCTCGTCGGCCTCAATCCGCATACTCTGCTCGATTTATATGTACTCGCCGTCCGTGCTGCCCGCAGAAGCCGCATGCGCGATGTGCGTGCTGAGATTCGCGGGTTGATTACACTGCTCCGCGAAGCGCTCAGGCTCGATGATGCTTATGGCCCAATAGGCACTTCCGAGTCGGCACTCAACGATGCCTTTGGACCGGCAGCCCTCGAATTGCTCAACACCGCAGAAATTGCGCACGACCTTGAACATCAGCACCGCGGCCATGTACAGCATGATCCGGAGCGAATTGCACGCATGTACGGATCGCTGCATACGCTCGAATCATTCCTCAAAACGCTCGATGCTTCGGACGATCTCATCTTTGCCTATCCCCCCAAAATACAGGTCAAAACGACGTATGACCGCGTCAAGACAGTGTGCCATGATGAACCCATTGCCATTGCCTCGGGATTGTTTGATGCCATCAGCCAAACGCACATCGAGGCTTTTAAAGCCATGAGAATGGCCCGGCTCGACATCGACAACGCTTTCGATCCGGCTTATCATGGGGATATTCTCGAACATTTTACCTGGCAGGATCTTTCCGAAGATGAGCTTCGCCTGCTGCCGGTAATATGCATTGCCGAAACATCGGGCCGGCTTTACGAGCAATTGACGCCGCTTTCGAGACTGATTCGATCAGGCAAACCACTTGATGTCCTCGTTTTTGAATCGACCGCAAAAGCCATGAATGCCGATGATTCGCATGGCCAAACGCGGTACGATCCCGGGTTCAGCTATCTGGCTACGGCCTATCGCGAGGCATTCGTCACTCAGACGACCTTGGCACGTCCAGAACATCTGGCGGCCAACCTTTCACGCATGAACCGCATTCTGCGACCGGCAATTGCAGTTGTGGCCTGCCCCACCTGGGAATGGCGGCTTCCTGCGCGCGTACAGCTCGAAGCAGCACACTATGGCCGCACAGCCCCGATGTTCCAGTACGACCCAAGTATCGGTGAAACACGCGTCGAACGATTCAATGTCAATGGCAATCCACAAATTGACAGTTTATGGCCGGATTGTGAGTTCTCGTATGTCGATGAGCAGGGACAAACACAGAAAATGGCCAGTTCTTTTACGTTTGCGCATGCACTGGCACTGCAGCCCGGATATCATCGGTATTTTAGAATTTTGCCAAATGAAGCCTGGAACGACGAGCTCATCGAAATCGGTGATTTTCTTAAAAATCCGACATTTGACAAGCCTCAAATTCCGTTTATCTGGGGCGTCGTCGACTCGAATCTTCGCAAATGCATCATGACACGCGATGTCGCCAATGCCTGTATCGATCGCATGCAGCGCTGGAAAACCCTTCGTGAACTTTCGATGAGCACCCAGGCACAGCTGCAGCTGGCCCACGAAGTCCGCGAATCTCAGCATGCAGTGGCGCTCGAAGCATCGCAGCGAACCATTGACGATCTCCGGGAAAAACTCGATTTCTCGCATGAAACATTGTGCCACGTGGAAGAGACCCTATCACAATGTTTAAATCAAATCCGGGTTGGACTTGACAATGAAATGGATTCCGACGTGGATCAAAACGAGGCCATGCGCGACGAAACCGCCTATATCGAAGGGCTGGCAGGAGATGCGCCGGTTCAAATTGCCCTCACCACTCCCACGGCTCACGAGCCATTATCCCAAACGCCTGTCATTCCCGAAGCCGCACTTCATCCTGTCGAGCCGGCAGCCCCCAAAAAACCTCATATCGATTCATCCAAATGCCTGAGCTGCGGTGCCTGCGTCGGTATAGACGACAAAACCTTTGGGTTCAATGACGATGGCCAGGCCATTATTATTCGCGAAGATGCCACTTGCGAGGAATGTCAGGAAGCTGCTGACGCCTGTCCGGCAGGATGCATTGTGATTAATTAATAATGGATAATT
>JAGACY010000441.1 GCA_017613855.1 Pseudomonadota bacterium | reverse complement strand
TTCACTATTCACTGCCTCTAAAGCTCAAGTGCCCAGCTCCTTTAGACTTTTTTTGAGTAAGTCATTACAACTGCTAACTGCTAACTGCTAACTGCTAACTGCTAACTGCGAATTGCGAATTGCGAATTGTGTCAGTGAATAAGACTTGACTATTTCTGCCTGGTGTTTAACTCTCACTGTTTGCCTGGACCAGAAACCACTGGTGCGGGCTTTGTTACCATTATTAGTCATAAGGAAAACAGCATCATGCCCGAAATGAATCCAAATTCTGAAACAGCTCAAAAAATCCCCGTCAATGCAGACACCGAAGAAACCAAAGCCGAAGTCAACGAAAATGACGTCAATGCTGAGGATGCTTCCGATGCCATTGAACCTGAAATCATGACGGACGAAGAAATCGCCGAACAGGATGCCAGGAATGAGCAATCAGAGGATTCTGACACACCCCGGGACGAAGAATCCTCCGAAGAGGCTTCCTCGGACAAAGCCGGAGATGACAAACCTGCCGACGACAACAAACCCGCCGAAGAAGACAAGCCTGCCGAAGTCGATTGGAAAGATGCCTACCGACGGTTGGCTGCCGATTTTGACAACTATCGCAAAAGAACATCCAAAGAACAGGATGATGTCCGAAAACTCGAGCGTAAGCGCGTCATTGGTGCATGGCTCGATGTGTATGACAATGCCGAAAGAGCACTGCAAAACCTCCCCGAAAAGGAAGGCCCCTGGTATGAAGGCTTTAATTCGCTGATTCAGCAGATGGACAAATGTCTTGCGACGTTCAATGTCAAACCGGTCGATGACGTCGGCCAGAAATTCGATGCCAACCGGCACGAGGCAATTGCTACAATTCCCAATCCTGCCATGGAAAATAACACGATCATGCACGTCGAAAGGCGCGGTTTCATGTATGAAAATGGCGATATTCTTCGCCATGCAAGGGTCATTGTCGTCAAGAATCCATCATGACTGCACCGGCTCATTGCATGGCTCATCTCTTGGTTTGCAAGCATGCTGCGACCCAAAACCAAGGCAATCGCAGATACATCCACGGAAGACTCTCCAAAACCGGATGAATCTGCAAATCAGCAGGAATCAACTCAGAATACCGAATGATCTATGCCCGTCCCGGACGGGCTTTCTTTTCGCATGCTATACAATACAAATGATAGATTAATAGATAGGATCTAAATCATAGATCATGAATGAATTCATCGATGGATAGGAGTTATAAATGTAGTTTTATCTATTTATATATCATTCACTGTTATAAACATAAAACCACAAGTAAAAACAAGCACAAGGAGAGTTCATTATGAGTGTCGGATATAAAGATTATTATAAAATTCTGGATATAGCTCGATCCGCATCTGCAGATGATATTCAAAAAGCCTATAAAAAACTCGCCAGAAAATACCATCCCGATCTCAATCCCAATGATAAGAATGCCGAAGAAAAATTCAAAGATATCGGCGAAGCTTACGAAGTACTTAAAGATCCACAAAAGCGAGCACAGTACGATGCGCTTGGATCCTCATGGAAAGATGGACAAAGCTTTACCCCGCCGCCCGGATGGGGGGGATTTAATGGCTTTGGCGGACAGAATATCCACTTCAATGTCGGCGGTATGGGCGGCATGAGTGACTTCTTCCAAACGCTGTTCGGCGGTCTCGGCGGTGGCGGCGGTTTTGGCGGTGCCCAGGGATTCGGCGGAAGCGGCGGATTTGGCGGTGCCCAGGGATTTGACGGATTCGGCGGTGGCGGTGGCTTTAACACAGGACGTTCACGCAAACCGGCTTCCGAAGCCCCGATTGTCGATCTCAGCCTCACGGTTTCGGAACTGCTCGATCAAACGCCCAAATCCATTTCCATTACTCAGAATATGCAGACGCGGTCTATCAAAGTCAACATCCCCAAGGGAGCCAAAGACAAGACCGTGTTCAAACTCAAGGGGCAGTCCCTCGACGGCGGCGATCTGCGAATCCGCGTGAACATCGAAGACAGCGAATGCCGAACCGAAGATTTCGATGTTATTCAGAAATTGAAGATTACCCCATGGGAAGCGGCTCTCGGCACACACCTCGAATGCAGGACTATCGCCGGCAATGTCAAGCTGACGATCCCGCCGTGTGTACAAAGTGGACAAAAGCTGCGCCTGCCGGATAAAGGTTTATACAAGAAATCCGGCCGTGGCGACCTGCTCATGGAAATCCAAATCTGCATGCCCAAACCCCTCAGCGACCGTGAAAGACAGTTGTTCGAAGATCTTGCCAAGGCATCGTCGTTCAACCCGAGAGTTTAAGTCACCCGAGATTCAAAGATTTCATTTGAGGATGCGGGGCGTTGCGGGGTGAGTAACCCCGCAATGGGGGTAGCGGCGTATTGCGTCGCCGAAATGCGCATCTTCTTCGTCAGCGGCGTCGCCGTGTTCGGTCACGTACTTAGTACGCTCCCTTACACGGCATCCTTGCTTCCTAGAATCTGCATCATTTCGACGCCGCAATCGGTTTTCTTGTTGAATGCATAAAATTGACGCAATAGCCGCGTAGGGGGCCTCCCCCTCACAAATAAAAAAGCCCGATGGCTCAACACCATCGGGCTTTAATGTTTTTTACGGGTTATATCTTAGTGACCGGCGACACAGGCGCCATTCATGCAGATATCGCCTTCGTTGGGGCATTCGCAGTTAAGTCTGCACTGTGCGCACATATTGGAGATGCAGAGCAATCCTTCGCCGCAGTCAGCGTCCACACGGCATTCAACATCGTCTTCGCATTTGTTCGAAGCGTTGCAAATCTGACCTTCTGCACATTCCGAATCAGCCAGGCATTCCGGGCGAGCGATGCAGGCACCATCCATACAAATCTGACCTTCCTGACAGTTGCTGTCAATGGCGCAGGCACCCGGTGCAAGGCAAGCACCGTCGACACAAAGACCGCTTTCACACTGTGAACTAAAGACGCATTCGACTTCCTGAGAGGTATCGCATGCATCCGTCTGGCAAGGAATGCAACGGCCTTCCGTGCAAATCATATCATCGGCGCAGTCGGAATTTTCGCGGCATTCGGGCTCAGGTTCCACAACAGGATCTGAAGCACTCACGCAGAAGCCATTGACACAATCGGCATTCACGCCACAATCACTCTTCCAGATACACGAAACGGGAGCATCGGGATCGACAGGATCAGGATTCACAGGATCGGGATTCACGGGATCGGGATTCACAGGATCAGGATTCACAGGATCAGGATTCACAGGATCGGGATTGTTGCAATTGCTGCAGCTACTGCATCCGCTACAGTTGCATGAACTGCATCCACAATCACTGCATCCCCAGTTATCACCCGGGCAAACCCAACGGCCTTCCCAGCTGTCATACCAGCAATCATAGCTGTAATCATATCCCCAATCATCATAGTAATAATCATCTTCGCACCAGCCGTCGCAATCGACCCAGCATCCCGTCATGCCCAGTGAGAAGAGCGCCAATAAACCCATTAAAAAGAACTTTTTCATAACAGCCTCCGTATATCTCTTAGGAATTGATCGTTTTGTGGAGCTCAACAGCTCTGGATGTAATTAAAGCAAGTCATGTGCCAACTTTTTATTCAAACTATTCTTACACTGTTCACGATCATCAAAATGAATCTTTTCGGTGCCTAAAATCTGATAATCCTCGTGTCCCTTGCCGACGACCATGACCACATCCTGAGGATTGGCCTGTAAAATCGCATTTTCGATTGCCTTTGCCCTGTCGGCTTCGACATCAAAATGAAAGGATTTTGGGATGCCAGCAACGATTCCGTCGATAATGGCAAGGGGATTTTCCGTTCTCGGATTATCGCTCGTCACAATGGCAACATCGGCACATTTGGCCGCAATTTCGCCCATCATCGGACGTTTTGAAGGATCGCGATCGCCGCCGGCTCCAAAGACAATACAAAGCTTTCCGCCGTCAGCAACGCATCCCCGGGCAGCTTCAAGGGCATTCTGCATTGCCTCCGGGGTATGTGCGAAATCGACAATCACCGTTGGTCCTTCGGCAGAAACACACTCCATTCGCCCGGGAATCTGAGCTATTTTTCCGAGTGCACATCCCAGATCTTCGAGACTGTATCCCAGCCCCAGCAAGGCAGCGACTGCCCCGGTTGCATTTGCAACATTATATTGCCCAATCAGCGGCAATTTTGTCCTAACGGAATTGCCATCATAACAAATCTCAAAATTCCATGCGCCTTTGCGCCATTCCAGGGCATGAACCACGACATCAGCCTGGTCATTGCCGGATGCCGAAAAGCTCAGGACACGATCGCCCCATACTGCCGGATTTGCCCCTAAAATGTGCGCCATCACTTCTTCATCATCCAAATTGCCAACTGCCACCGGCGATTTCCCGGCTTGATGGCTCAAAAACAGATAATGATTGAACAAA
Organism: Pseudomonadota bacterium; assembly: GCA_017613855.1. The sequence continues at coordinate 3,041 of JAGACY010000441.1, read as the reverse complement.
CGCTGTTTAGCTGCCGCATACGCTTCGCGCGTCTTATGAAAATCGAGATGATCCGTCCCCAAATTATTCCAAATGGCTGCGTCAAATGCGACGCCATCCACGCGCCCCTGCATAATGCCATGGCTCGAAACCTCCATGGCAACGATGTCACACCCCGCATCTGCCATCTCTGACATCAGCCGATACAGCTTCAGCGTCCCAGGCGTCGTGTTGATCGATGCCTCCGAATAACCGGGATATCTATGGGAAATCGTGCCCATGACTCCAACGCGCAACCCCATACTCTGACACAGGCTCTCGAGCAAATACGTCGTCGTCGTCTTACCATTGGTACCTGTCACCGCGATCACCTTCATCCCCATCGAAGGACGACCATAGAATGCCTCTGCAATACCACATAGCTTCAAATGCGGATCCGTCAGATGTATGATTGGCAATGTGACATCCAGATCATATCTGGGATCGGCAATCATAGCCACAGCACCGGATTGCTCCGCACTTCGCGCATACTTGCGCGCCAGTTCCGGGCTCAGCTCGGATGCGCCCTGCCGCAAAACGAAAATGTCACCCTGCCGGACTTCCCGCGTGTCATCGACGATCCTTTTGGCCTCAGGTAAATTGCCGTCCCATGTCGCACCAATTGTTCGCAACCCCGCATCAAAACTGTCTTTTCTCAATTTTTCCTCCCTCAGACAAGGCACTGCGCATGCCAGACTGCTATTTAGTAGAATTCGCATCATTTGTCGCCAAATAATCACATATTTATCTGTAACTATTTAGCCGGGGCTCTGCCCCGAACCCCGCCAAAGGTCTGAGACCTATGGAATCTTCATACTTTAAACTGATGAATACTTACGTTTTCACTAACCAGTGCGAAATAGGGCCCCTACCCCATTTCGAACCAAAACATTACGATTCCTTAAGTTTAGCGTGTCTAAATACACATTCATTAGAATAATCAAGCATAGGTCTAAATAGTTACGTTTATCTTTTATTTGTTCGCACTGCTATTTGCACTTCGTGCAAATACGCCGTGCCGCCGTGCCTATTGCAGGCAATACGGCACGGCAATGCGTTTGTCCATGCACTCCAATGGATAAGCCTTGTTCCAAAAGGAAAACCTTCTCCCTAAAAACAGGATTGCCATTCATCCAGTTTGTCATAAAATAATGAAAGAGAGGCTGATGACCTCTTTGGCATTTTATTTTTTCTCAGAGCGCAACGACCATGCAAAAAAAATATCTTTCAATTTTAATGGGAATTCTGATCGCAGCATCCCCGATGTTTGTTTCATGCTCCAAAAAAGAGCAGCCTGCCGAACAACCTGCCGAAACCGCAGCCCCAACGGAGGCACCTGCCCCTGATGCACAAACAGCCCCTGCTGCAGAAGAAACGGCCCCTGCTGCAGAAGAACAACCTGCTCCGAAAGAGCCCGAAGAACCAGCCCCTAATCACGAAGAAATCGCTCAAAAACTCTTTGATGAATCCAATCCGGAATTTGACTTTTCAAAGGGATGCGAAGAACTCAGAAAATTAGATAAATACGAATCCCCCGAAATGCTCTACCGCCGTGCCTGGTGCGACCATACCCAGGGGCTGACGATCGATGAAGCAGTCAAAGAGCAGACCATCGCCCGTCTCAAGGAAGCCGGCGAAAAGAATTACCCGCAGGCACTCACTTACCTCAATGAAAGCGGCATCGATACTTCGGGGGTATCCTATATGCGGCTCATCGAAATCCTCCGCGATCGAATCAAAACCGAGGATACCCCTGAGAATCAGTATTTGCTTGCAAGCGCACTCATGAGCCTGCCAACCGACGTCACCAAGGAGGTCATCGATCTGTTCGAAAAGAGCGCCAAGGCAGAATACCTTCCGGCTATGGAAAAACTGGGATTTATTCAAATAACCCGTGAAAATAAAAAAGATAAAGCCAAAGGACTGGCACTCCTCGAAAAAGCTGTCTCTCTCGGAAGCGCCGATGCCGCTCTGGATCTCGTTTCCCAATACGATTTCGAAACCCGCGAAGCCAAAAAGCCACAAGCAAAAAATGAGAAAGCAAAAAAATTGCTTGATTACTGCGAAAAATCTGTCGGCAAAATTCTGACCTGCCGCTCAGAACTCGATGTCGCTAATGAAGAACTCATAGAGCCTGTACTGCGTGAACGTGCACTCAATGCATTGCCGGCCTGCATTGAATCAATTAACAGCCGCTCGGGATGCGATATCCTGCGCAATGACTTAAATACGCCCGCAGCCAAAACACTTCCCAAAATCAACCAAAAGGAACTCCATCAGTCTTTGATAAAATGTTATCAAAATGTCATCCGACATGGCGATGAAAGACTCAATATTGCCGGCCAATTACAACCCACAAACCAACAAATCATCGATGAACTCAAATCCATTACCATCGAATAGGATTCTCCACATGAAACATTCGTTTATACTCGCTTTATTCCTCTCACTGACAGCTTTATCCTATACAGGATGCTCGCAAATATCAGAACAAATTCAGGATATTTTCGCCCCCACCATCGATGCAACTTCGGCAAATACATTCATCGAGTCGATGCAAAAAGTGAGAGATGAGCTTTCTCCCGCCGATAAAGAAAAATTCGATGCCGCCATTGCCTATTTTTCTATTGAATACGTCAAAAACAATCCTGGTCAGACCATTGCCGCCGGTGCTGTTGTGGCCCTTGGCGGGAATAATCAATTGGGCAACACCATCACCGAAAATCTCACCAAGGATTTTATGATGCAGTTCCACGGGAAAACCGCAAAAGGTATCATCCGGGAATACGAAAAGGCCAACGGGAAATAATTAGCAATGCGCAATGCGCAATGCGCAATTGAAATGCAAAACTAAGTGGCAAGTCTAAAGCTAAAGGTAAATAGCATTCTTAATTAGCAGTGAGCAGTGAGCAGTGAGCAATTGGAATGCAAAACTAAAGGGCGACTCTGATTAATTCGTAATGCGTAATTCGTAATTCGTAATTGGGATGCAAAACCAAAGGGGAACTCTGAAGTTAAAATTT
>JAGACY010000440.1 GCA_017613855.1 Pseudomonadota bacterium | reverse complement strand
CGATTGGAATTGTCATTCGAGCTCATCGCATGTTGCATTGAGTTTGCAGAAGTAACCACAGTTTTTTGGCAAAAGCATGATTCCAGGTACTAAAAATCCTCAACAATAAACGATGAACAATAAGATGCATTCAAAATTCATATCCAGGCGGGTTCAGCAAAGCCAAAAAATTAGCAGCAACGTCCTAAACAGAACGAATGATCATGCGTTAACGATTTGTTTATAAAATTATGAGGTAAAAACTTGCCAATTTCGTCATTCTGAGGGAATATAGTAAAGTTATGGGGAGTTCAGGTTGCCCCCATGTGTTTTGTTACGATTTTTTTTGCAATATGGCTCTGGATCGAAATCATTATCTAGGCAGCGTATTGGCTGGAAGGTATCGCATTGAGCGCTTTGTAGGCTCTGGTGCATTTGCATACGTCTACTATGCCACAATGTCAGATGGCCAGCCCTGTGCTGTCAAGATTCAATATAATCTTGCTTCTGACGCCCGCATCCGCTTCAATCGCGAGACAAAGGTTTTACGCGAGATTCCGCCAAATGACTACCTCGTCAAGTACTATTCTGATGGCGTTACTCCCGAAGGATTCCCTTATCTCGTCATGGAATTTGTCGACGGAATCACTCTGAAAGAAGCTTTAAAACGTCGCAAAGTATGGCCCATCGGGGAATGCTGTGACCTTATTCTGCAGCTGTGCGATGCGTTCGGCGGATTACATCAGCTCGGTGTCGTTCATCGTGATGTCAAGCCCGACAATATTATGATTACCAAAAATCATCAGGTAAAACTGATGGATCTTGGACTCATTAAGGATGCGCAGGGCTTGTTCCAATTGCTCGAAAGCGAAGATATTATGGAAGGACGCGACTTTGCCGATAATCTCGACAAAGGTGTACTCGCCGGAACTCCTGAATACATGGCACCTGAGCAATTTTCTGATCCTTCTTTGGCTGATGAAACGCAAGCCAAAACGGATACATGGACCGACGTCTACAGCCTCGGACTCATCTTTTATGAGATGCTCGTCGGGAAAAAGCTTTTCATCTTTACACCGCCCCCAAATGCACAGCAAAACGAATTTGCTAAAGCACTGCTCGGATTCCTGCAGATGCGTACACAACAGCGCGATGAAGAAATCATCCCGCCTCCCACAATTCCTTTCCAATTGTGGACGGTTATCGCACGCGCACTCCATGCAGATCCTACACAGCGTCAGCGAAATGCCTCAGAATTTGCAGACGATCTGCGGCATTATCTGACCACAGGGGAAGGCGTTGTTGAACACGACAACGATAAAACCAGCGCAATCGACTTAGCCACGTTCCAGGATGCACTCCGAAACAAAACCCCTTCCGCGAATGATGCGGCGCTCTATGCCAGCAATCAACAGGGAATGCAGGCACCCATGTCATCCCGCAATGGCCTGCCTTCGGTTTCGGGATTGCCAAACATCCCGGGAACCCCTGGCTATGCGCAACCATTGGAGTCTGACGACAGCGACGGCAATTTCTTGCTTTGGGCAGTCCTGATTGTACTGCTGCTCATCGTCATTATCACCTTGAGCATCATGCTCTTCTGCCTCGATTGACAGAATCTCCCTTATTCTTGTAGTAAACGCAGCCCTGATAGGATTTCCCCCTATCGGGGCTGACTTTTCTTATCACACATTCATATTGCCCATTCATCGAAGTCTTCTGAGTATACCTCTATCATTCAATCATAATTGCGCATTGCAAATAAAAGACAATCCCATTACACGACGAATTACTCATTCATAGTATTCTTCTGAGTCTCCACCACTATCATTCAATCATAATTCCGCATTCCGCATTCCGCATTCCGCATTTGAAAACAATTCCGCATTCATGAACACACTCACACTCTTAGCCACCTGTGCCCGCGGTTTCGAACCATTCCTCGAACGTGAACTCAAATCACTCGCCTGTCACGGACTCAATGCCACAAACGGAGGCGTCACTTTCGAAGCCGATTTCGAACAGGCCATGAAAGTATGCCTCTGGTCGAGAATCGCCAATAAAATTGAAGTTCTCATCAAAGAAGATTACGTCACACGAGAAAGTGACCTCTACGACCTCGGCAAAAAAATCCCGCTCGATCCATGGTTCACGCCCGATGCAACATTCTGCATCCATGCCCATGTCAACGACGATAAACTCGGAAAATGCAGTTTTCTCGCACTCAAATTCAAGGACGGCATCGTCGATCAAATGCGCGACAAATGGGGCCGGCGAGCAAGTGTCGATACAGATCGACCCGATGTCGTGGTCGGACTGCAGGTCATTCAGCGAAAAGCCCGCGTGTTTATCGAATTGCAGGGCGATCCCCTCAATATGCGCGGCTATCGCCGCCGACAAATTCAGGCCCCCATTCGCGAGACACTCGCAGCATCGATGATTGCCCTGAGTGAATGGCAACCCGCAAATGGAATATTCATCGACCCCATGTGCGGTTCCGGCACATTTGCCATCGAAGCGGCACTCATTGCCACATCGACGGCCCCAGGCATTCAGCGACATTTCGGATTCGAAAAGCTCCCATTTTTCCCACAAAAAGCCAATGCATG
>JAGACY010000439.1 GCA_017613855.1 Pseudomonadota bacterium | reverse complement strand
GCGTGATAATTATATCAATGACATCCGTTTTGATGTTTTTGGGGAGGGGCAATTCACAAAATATATACGCGTGGCGTATTTGCTATCAGCAAATAGCCACGCGCATGGCGTGCGTATTGGCCTGAAGGGCCAAAAGCGCGCATTTGCATAAGATTATCAAAATGTTATTAAATACTAATTAACAAAGTGAGAATCGTTGCCACAATTTACTTTGGGGGTGTTTTATCAAATTGAAGTTTATGCGCAATGTGTGATATAAACTTATATGGGGGTGTTTATTTATTTAGGCCGCAGTGTGTGCCGGCCATGATTGAGCGAGAAGTTCATGCGCATCGTTTGTGAACAGTGCCAAACCACATATATTGTACCTGATGATAAGATCGTCAAAAATGTTCTTCGTCTGACATGTCAGAAATGTGGTCATGTCATTACTACGCGTGTAGAAAAAGCAGATAATCCGTCGAACAGCACCCTGGGAAAATGGCAAAAAAGCGGTGTGAATACGCCAAGCCGTGTCCAGAGTGAATCTCCTTCGTGGTATTATTCTATCGATGGGGAAAGCATCGGTCCGTTTACAGAGATTGAGTTAAAGAATCGGCTTTTGACGGATAAAATGGCGTCAAAGTTGGAGCAATGCTATATTTGGCGCAAAAGTTTTTCCGAATGGAAGCCTGTGCTTGAAGTGGAACCTTTTGCAAGTGCATTGCTGATGCCTCCACCACCTCCTCCTCCCGTAAAACCAGTTAAGAAGAGTGATTCAAACTTGCCGCCTCTTTTTACGGGAACTAAATCGACGAGCAGCGGAAACTTTGAAATCGGAAAACCCAAGTCCTCTCCGGATCTTCCCGGGTTGAAACAAAGGCTTCAAAGTTCGAATGGTCTGCTTTCTGATCGTCAGCGTGCATCATTGGCTAAGCTGGCTGGTGTTGAGGATGAATCAGCAAACCCAAACAGCGATGCCCCCACAAATCCCGGTTTTTCCGTTGTGGATGAGTTTTCCAATAATGCAGAAGAAGAGGAAGATGCTTCGGATAAGACGCGTGTGCGAGGCCCGATGCCTTTCTTATCTTTCCAGTCTTTGGATGTGATTTCTCCTTCCATTAAGGCTGAAAGTAAAGATGGGGCTGCTCCGGAAATGGCGAAGCCGTTTCCATCTCTTTCGAATATTTCTGCGTTGTCAAAACCAAAGGAATCTAAAGAAACAAAGGATAATAAAGCCACTGCATTTGCAAGTTCGGCGAATCCTTCTCCGAATATTTCTTCTTTATTGTCCAATATCCGTAAGGATGAATCAGCTTCCAAGGATGAAAAATTAGAAGACTCCAAATTGCCCAGACCGTCTGGAATTCCCAGGTTTGCCGGTTTGCGCAATATGGCGTCATCGAGCACTTTAAAATCAGTTCAGACGGAACCTATTAAAGCGGCTCCCCAGATGGCCAAACCGGTGCTCAATGCCGCGGCTGAATTAAGCAAAAAATCATCCGAAGAGGAAAGTTCAGGCCAGAAAGAAGGTACAGATAATTCCACTGTAAATGTAAAAGCTGCGGATTTACCGGCCATTTCAAAAGAAGCCGATAAACTTGAGCATGTCCCCGCTCCTGTGGAGGGAGGAACTTCTGAGGATTCCAAACAAGAATCTTCGTCTGCAAGTCAAAAGCCGTCTACTTCAGAAGCATCCGCTTCTGAAAGCGATGAATCTGCATTGCCAAGTGTGGATTTGGGATGTATCGAACTTGAGGATGATCAGTCTTTGGAGATTTCGGCGTTTCCATGGGATGCTTCTTCAACAAATGCGAAGGGGGCCACTTCTGATACGGAGCTCGCTGATATCGATCTTGATGATGATGTCTCTCTCATTAGTTCAGTTCCTTTATTGAGGGAACCTCGGAGCACAGTAGGTGACAAAACCAAATTGAAGGAATCTTCTCATAATGATGTGACTGTTCCTGCAGATTTGGTGCAGGCACCGGAGGTTTTGATTGCTACGACTGAGTCCTCGCAGGAGGATGAAAATGATAAAAGCCTCGCGGATATCTCTTTGGAAGATGATAATTCAATCCTGCCTGAGGCTTTGAATGTTGAGACGGAGAAGGATTCTGAACAGGGTGATGGCGCTCAAAAACTTGTCTCTGCTTCAGAAATGCTTTCGATGGTTCATCAATCTACGGTGTCAGAAACGGTCACCTCAGAAGATGCCGTTAAAGAGCAGTCCGCTGAAATCGCAGCCATCGATTTGGATGAGTCAACGCGGGTGACAGAGGCGGAAGTCTTATCGAATGCAGAGGGACTTGTTTCTGCCGGCGATATCGGATTGGATACACAGAATGATGACAGTGTAGCTAAGGCAAAGGTTTCCCGTCATCAGCTGGATGATTTGGAAGCCCGTTTTGCCGACCTGTTCAAAGAGTCTGAAGCGCAGGAAAAGAATCTTGCAGAAGAAGCAAGTGTGAGTGAGGCTTCACAACTCATTCAGCTTGAGCATCTCATGAAGGTGCAGAAAAAAGAAAGCCGTAAAAGCTGGTTACTCATTGCAGCTGTTGTCGTTCTCATTTTGATTGTGGTAGGCGCCATTACTTATGACAGCATCGTTAAAGATGAAAAGAAGGATGATACCGTAACCCTCAATCAGCCGACGTTTAACCAGACGGGGGGCCGTGCTATTACAAGTGATGAGTTGGATGAGTTCGTTCCCAATGATGAATTTGAGATTATTGAGGCAGAACCTACTCCGGAACAACGTTCCCGTCGTTCCCGCAATTCCGGTAATTCAGGCCAAGCAGCTCCTTCCGGGACTCAGAAAGCCATGGATGCACTCTATGGCGCTCAGGATGAAACGACGGATGTACCGACCGAACCTGCCGTCGTTAAACAGGATGGTCGTGCCAATGTCGTTTTGCAAAAGGGCGATGATTTTGCTAATACAGATGCCGTTCAAGGATCGAAGTATTCGATTGGTAATACTTCCCGTGATGCTTTTAAAATCGGTCTTAAAATGGTTTCGGTGACTGTCGGCGAATGCTTCAGGCGCGAAGCTAAAACCGGCAACCTCAATGTAGAAAAGGTAAGGTTGCGCCTCACTGTACAGCCAGAAGGCAATGTCTCTGATTTTAAAGTGCTCGAAGATGTTCCAGAGAGCTTTAACAAATGCCTCGAAGGTAAACGCGATCGCTGGAAATTCGCTCCATTCACGGGGTCAGCGGTTACCATGACACAATCTTTTGTAAGGGGCTAATAGTTGGCATGAATTTTTGATATTATCTCTCCTGCGGTTACGCTTTCTTTGGGAGGTTATGTATGAAAACTCAACACAAATACCTGAAAATCCTTTCTTCTGTTGCCATTGCTGCTTGTCTCGCCGTTGCCGGTTTTGCAGCCGTCAGCACTTCTCCGGCAGATGCTGTTGCACAGGATACTGACAAAATAACCATGGACTTTGTCGGGTTCGGTTTTAATCCCGATTTTTATGCAATCGTCCAGGGGAGCAAACTTTCCGGAAAATCACTCGTTATATACAAAGTGGGGGGCCAGGGTCCGACGCTCGTTTATCCTTTAAATGGATCGTCCCTCGAAAAGGCGCTCAAGTCGAAAGAAGTCTCCGTTTATGGCATCAATGGTAATTATGTTCCCGGATTGGTTGCGCCTGCAGGGTATCAGCTGGGGGGCATGGTTATTGGTGAGAATATGCAGCTGACACTTTCGGCTGGCGAGCAGTCAATGACTCTCGGCTATGCTCCGATATTCTCCAATCCCACTAAAACAAAAGTTGCACAAATCAGCATAAAAAATGCCTTCTGGACGCCAGACAGCAAGCGCGTTGTGATTCTGCTGAACCAAAAACTCGATGGTGATTGGCCCGTCAATACGGATGTTGTTGCAGCATTTGCTCTGAACTAAGAAATTATAGCCAGGGACTTCGATAGAACCTGGCTTTTTTGCTTTGTTTGCTGTGAAATACGGTGCAAAGTGTTTGTATTTGGGGCTGTGGGAGGCACCCTGTGCGGCTATCCGTGCCGTTGTCTGTGTCTTCCCCCCTTGCCTTCTCATGTGCTGCGCCCCTGATAATGCGCCAGGATGCATGTGACAATGTGAATCGTGATGTTTTGAATTGCGATAAAATGAATGGCAATTTAAGCATAGATTCAGATGTATAGGTTGATCAAGTCAGTGTATCCTCAATTGTAATGAGGGATCGGAACTAAATTCCTCTGTGGATGACTGGGTGTCTAAAAAACGAAACACCACCGAATGGTGATGATTGTTTATCGGGTGAAATACGGACTAAACCTATGATTTTTTAGTATTTATGCTATTATAGCTCAAGTGGCATTGGTCTGCCCGTTTGAGAGCTGAATTATGAATCGCAAAAAACCGGCATTATATCAATTTGCAGTTATTGGATGTGTTTTGGGAATGTCAGGATGTGTGCTCAAAGACATCGAAAACCGAGGAGAGCTGTGTCCGCCCGTTCTCATGGATGATATTCGGCAGCAGGCTTATATCCCGTTTCATTATTTTCAGTGTTTTCAGGAAGATATTGTCGTTCCTGAAGAAAGTGCGGGTGATTCTGTTACAACATGCCAGTACTGCACAAGTAATGATGAAGGTGCGTATGTATGCGGTAAAGAAGTGGGCATGCAATGCTTGCACGATGATTTGGTTATGTGGCGTGCGTATGCTTTATGCGATCATTACCGAAAGAACGGTGTGTTGGACAGAACCGGAGATGGCGTGATCGCTTTTGTAAAGGATCACTTTGGGCATGATATCGATCCGAGCGATCTTGATGGATTTGAATTAAAACAATTTTGTCCGCCGGATTACAGTCAGTGCTATTATTTTGATGGATTCCAGAACAGTTCAGGTCAACAGGTAGGCGGTTACGGATGTATGGCGAGATGCGAGGAGCCGATGCTCTATTGTGCGTCAGATGGCAAGTTGACTTGTGTCGATCCTGCTTCGGATGATCGTTTTTGCGGCGCCAAAGGGGGGTGTATTGACTCTACTGTGAACAGCGACAATTGGTTGGGTGAACATTGCGAATATGGTGCTGCTTGTCATTCAGGGCGTTGCAAATGTGAATCGGGATTGACAGAATGCCGTGATGACAATGGTACGCATTGTGTCAATACAACGAATAATGAAAAATATTGCGGTTCCGAGTGTAAAGCCTGCGATGCAAATGAATTTTGTGATGGTGGTGTTTGTAAAGCTGATGTTTGTCAACACGTGGATTATCCAGTGTGCAGTAAGAATAATTGCGAAAATTCTAATGAATTTTGTGGCAAATCCTGTACGAATTGTACCCAAATGAAAGGGACATTGGGGGTGGAGAGTGCAGAATGCAAAATAAATATAGGAAAGTGTGAAGTCAAATCGTGCATGGATGGGTATAATTTGGTTACGACGGAGGATGAAACCGTTTGCGTAAAAGATTATGATACAGTGTGTAGTTCCGAAGATTTGACGTTTTGCAAAGAGTTGTATCCGAATGCGGATGTAAAATGCAATGATGCGGGGCAATGTGAGTTTATTCAATGCCAGTCCGGATATATGGATCAGGGTGGCGGGCATTGCGAGCCACAGAGTGGGCAAAAATGTGAAGATGGGGGGAATCTTTGCTCAGGTGGTGCGACATGCCATGATTCTGTATGTGAATGCCCAGAAGGCAAGGCTTATTGTGGCAGTAGTAACTGTGTTTCACTAGATTCCGATGAACACTGCGGAAGTTGTGAGGAGAACTGCCAGACAAAACCTCAAGCGGAGGGGGTGAAAAGCTATTCGTGCAATGGGACAAAGTGTTTGGCGACGTGCACAGGGAACTATCAACCCGATTCGAGTGGGGAGGCATGTGTCCCCGTACTTCCTCAAAAGTGTGAGGATGGCGGGACGGAATGTCCGGGTGATTTGGAATGCAAAGCGTTGAACTGTGTTTGTCCTTCAGGGTTACGTCAATGTGGCAATCTTTGTTATGAGCTCAATGATAACAACCATTGCGGCAGTTGTGAGACTGCATGCTCGGGGGGGAAGACGTGTGTCAATCAAGCATGTGAATGCTCTGCCGGTTATGAAGATTGCGGCAGTGGTTGTATTCAGCTAAATAGTGCCACAGATTGTGGGGCTTGTGGTCATCGTTGTGAATCCGGCAAATGCGAATGTAGTGGATCTGCGTGCAGTTGTGTGAATACCTCTGTGTGTGATTCGAATCAGCAAAAATGCGGTGGCGAGTGCAGAAATTCTACACTTCCTATTAAAATTTGTAATGGATCTACCGATATTAAATCCGCAAAAGATCACAGACTTCTGGAAAACACCCCCGGATATAAAAATACACATAAAGTCTATGGTTATCATGATAGTGGAAAGAAGAATTACCGAATGCTGTATAATGGTGAAATAGCCTATATTTCGGCAGCGCTTGCTGATACGGTTCCCTGTGTGGCTGAAGGTGTGATTAAAGATACAAAAAGATTAAGGTGTAGAGGTGAAATGAATACAGATCATGGGGAAATAGATTCTTTTGATACAGATCACCCTAATATTTGTATTTATGATTTAAATCCCGGCAATGGCTGGTATGGCGTTTTTTGTGGTGATAAATGTTTTGGGTATGTAATGAGTGATTATGTTGAAATAACGAAAAATAATTCTTTTGATGTTTGTGAGTGATGGTATTTATCATTTCGCCGCGTATGGCCACAGGCCATAGCGTCGAAAACCGTCCGTATGGTGAGGCGCACCATAGGACGGTTATATGAAAAGTAATCAATGACAATGCAGGTTTTGAGAAGTTTCTGGTCGCGCCAAATGTGAACAATGTTAAATTTATAGGGGCTCTACGATGATGAAAAAATTGATAGCTTGTATGCTCGGAATCGTTTGCGTTTCATTGGCAGGCTGCGTTTTGGAGAGTATCGAAGAACGCGGAGATATATGTCCGCCGGGGCATCTCAAGAATTCAGCTGAAGGACGTCATGTTGTTTTTGCGAATATGGACTGTTATGAAGACTACGTTTTGTTTTCTTCGGATATGTCCGATTTTGCAAAATCCTGCGGTGAATGCAGTGAACTTGAAGATGGCTCCGGGCAATGGAAGTGCAATGGCAATCTGATGCCCTGTTTAAGCAGTGGTTATGAGCGCCTTAAGCAGAACTATGTACATTGTAAGCATTATCGCGATCACGGGGTACTTGCTGAGGGAAGTGACGTAAACCTGGAGATTGCGTTTGTTCGAGATTACTATGGTACAGCAGTAACGCCGGAGGAATTGGCTTCCTATAAATCATCGAACAGTTGTCCTATTAAATATGATGTTTGCACATACGATGAAAGTTATACTGATAAATTGAATCCGGATGAAATAATGGGGGCGTACGGTTGTGTGCAGTCATGCTCAGGGACGTTGTTGTATTGCGGAAAAGACAATCAACGCCATTGTGTCAATCCTATGAATGATTCTGAGTATTGCGGTGCAAAAGGGGACTGCTCGAATCCCGATCAAATGTCTGCCAATTGGCATGGAATTGCTTGTGAAAATGGGATGATTTGTCAGGACGGCAGTTGTGTGTGTGGTGAAGGATTCAAAACGTGCGGGAAGAACAAAAATTGTGTCGATATTTTACATAGCCCGGAACACTGTGGTGAATCCTGTGAAGCATGCGGCAGCAACGAGGTCTGCATGAATGGGGCTTGTGTGCCGTATGAATGTGATGAGCCAGGCTTGTGTTCCAATGATCGGCATCGTTGTAAAAATACAAAAGAAGCTTGCGGTGAATCCTGCATCGATTGTCTGGCACTTCCGAATGTTGATGAAGCCGACTGTGATAAGACCGGCGTATGTGTCATTCAATCCTGCCAAGAGAATTTCCATCTTGAACTGAATGAAATAACTCAAGATTATGAATGCCGTAAAAATACGATAGAAAGCTGTGCCCCCCGTGATGCTGTTGGGGATGATGTCGTGCGGAATTGCACGGAGATACCTGAGAGTAAAGAGGTCGTATGCGGATCTGATGGTCAATGTATTGTAAAGGCATGCAAGTATGGTTTTGCTGTTTCGCAGGGGCAAACACAATGTGTTGAAGAGGCATGTGCAGACTGTGATGAATACAGTGAAGTCTGCTATATGGGGACATGTCAGTGTAAAGCAGGATGGGTGAGCTGCGGTGAAAATGGGGGAGGCTGTACGGATATCATTAATGATTTACACAATTGCGGGGAATGCGGCAAGACATGCCTGTTCGAGGAAACAATCGATCATGCGCTTGATGTCGGGTGTTATTATGCGAAGTGTGGTGTAACCGCATGTGAAGATCATTTTCACCCCAACGGTATGGAATGTGAGTTGAATACTCCTGAAAATTGTGGTGAGCATGGAAAAAATTGTGCAGAAATTGCAAATGTCGTGGATGCCACTTGTGATGAAGAAGCCGGGAAATGTATTATTGACTCGTGTGAACCCGGCTATCATGTGTATGCAGAAAAGGCAATCTGTGAAGAAGATACGGATCTTGATTGCAACGAGCATGAACATTCATGTTGGGTGGATAATGCCGTGGATGTCGAGTGTGTCCAGGATGAAACTGGAACGCAAGCCTATTGCGTGACCAAGGCATGCGAGGATGGCTATCATTTGGCGCCAGATCCTGAAGATCCTGAGGCACCGGAAATATGTCAAATCGATGATGAAGAACATTGTGGTGCTCCGGATGTGAAGTGCCAGGAGAATGCTTACTGCGTTAAAACAGAAGAGGGGTACGTCTGTGAGTGTGATGCTGCATACGTAGACTGCGGCGGTGTGTGTGTCAACGATTTTGACAGCAATAAGAATTATTGCGGTGGTTGCAGTATTCAATGCAAAGATTATCAGGACTGTATCACAGGCAACTGCGGCTGCGTGAGCGGTACGGATTGCGACAGCAAGTGCGCGGATTTGCAGACCGACAAAGAACATTGTGGTAAGTGCGGTGCGGCTTGCAAAGATTATCAGGACTGTATCACAGGCAGCTGTGGCTGCGTAAGCGGTACGGATTGCGGCAGCAAGTGTGCGGATTTGCAGACAGACAAGGAACATTGTGGTGATTGCGGTACGGCTTGTAAAGCACATCTGGAATGCATCACAGGTATTTGTAGCTGCACGAGCGGCACGGATTGCGGCAGCAGCTGCGTTGATTTGCAGAGTGACAAGAGTAACTGCGGAAGCTGCGGAAATAAATGTAAGGATTATCAAGCCTGTATATCTGGCAAATGTGGTTGTACAAGCAACACGGATTGCGGCAGCAGCTGCGTAGATTTGCAAAGTGATAAGGATAATTGCGGAACCTGCGGTAACAAGTGTAAGGATCATCTGAGATGTCTATCGGGCAAATGTAGCTGCAAGAGTGGTACGGATTGCGGCAGCAGCTGCGTAGATTTGCAAAGTGATAAGAATAACTGCGGCAGCTGCG
>JAGACY010000438.1 GCA_017613855.1 Pseudomonadota bacterium | reverse complement strand
GAGGGCGACGAAGAAGCCCACCCGATGGACGACGACTACGTGTGCGCGCTCGAATTCGGCATGCCGCCAACGGCTGGCTGCGGCATCGGCATCGACCGCCTCTGCATGTTGCTCACCGGCGCCGAGGGTATCCGCGATATCATCCTGTTCCCGACGATGAAACCGGAATAACGCATAAATACATCATTATATATATGATTGTGGCAGGGCTATGCGGCTTTGCCGCATACGCCCATGCTGCGCCGCTATTGCTTTGCAATACGCGGCGCTTTTTTTTCTCACCGCTTCATACTGTTTATTATTATGTGAGCGCCCCTCCAGAACAATGGTGATTTCCGCGAAATATGCGTGATAGATAATGCGTTATGCGTTATTGTGAGTCGATGGCAACTCGTCTCTCCTGCGCCTTTGGGGCGCTGCCAGAAACGGCATTCTCTGAATTTAAGCCAGTGTGCGTATTCTATATTCAAACCGGGGGTAATCATGTCACATTCTAAGGTGGTTTTGCTTTCAAGAAGCGTTCTTTCTTCAAGAATAACCAGGATATCATCTATCCTGTTGTGCATGGGGATCACGGCTCTTGCTGTCGGATGCAATGGCCAGAATACGCCGCAGCCATCGGCAAATGAACCTGCACAAGACGCGAATGTACTAGAGGCAAATACAGCTGCACCGCAGCCTGGGGCAGTTACTAACGATACCGCAGTCATCCCCAATTCATCTCAGACTGTATCTCAGGATGCAGCGCAGGGAGTCCCCGCAGACCAAAACGCCGGTAATCCTGTTGAGCAAAACAACGCTCAGACCGGGCAGCCGCAGGCAAATCAGGATGTTCAGGGCCCGCAAATCAATCCGAACGAAACCGCAACGAATCCCACTGATGATTCTCTACAGGCATCATCAGACAACGAGCAGAACAATGAAGATGCCGAAACTGCCCAAAACTTCCTCAATGGAAATGCGCCATGTTCAAAGACAGAATGTGTATGTGCTAATACCGTATGCCATCGCGACGACTATTGTATAGATGGGCATTGTAAAACAAAATTTGTTGATAATTTAATGCTTGAACCGACGCGCATCGAGAATGGCGAGGTCACGGATAATGGGGATTATTGGGAATGTGCGGCAGATAGCTGTCTGTATCATTATAATCCAGAACGCTCCTATCCCGATAATCAAACATTGCATTATACGACCAGTGGTAAAATCAATACCGTCACGATTCCAAAAGGTGTACGCGTGCGTGGCAAAATGTTGTATTGCCACAGCGATGAACTTTCTATCGATAAACTGGCAGAAAATAAATGTACAAATGACGGCTGGATTTGCTACGATCCAAAAGGCTGTTCTACCAGATACACCGATGTGCATCATGAAGGGTATCTGATGATATGTTCTCCCGGACAGCGTCTGAAGGAGGCTCGATGTATTAACCGTCATCCAGTCGATGACAATGTGAAATACTGCAATACGACAAAATGCGAATGCGGTCAGCATTTATGCGGTAAAAATCAATACTGTGCCTTTGGAAACTGCTATTATGACGGCAAAATATATCAGGGGTTCGGAGAATATACATTTGAAACTGAATACCTTGATTCTTGCGGTACACACGGCATTTGTAACGTATCCTTTATCAACGATCGCGGCGCTACTCACATCTTTTGCGAAAAATCGAATGACTGCAGCTGCAAAGATGAAAATGAAACACCCGATCATGCGATTGTCTGTAAAAACAACAGTTTGATCATGGATACCAACAGACCCGAAGGCAATAGCTACGAAAGAGTTCGCGTTCAGTCCGAAGACTATGATTATGATGACAATGATAATGTTAAAGAATCGGACGATTTTAATGATTGGGCGTGTCATGGCTATGTCTATAGTTTGTGGAAATGTACGGGGAGTGAAGGAAAACCTTCCTGTAGATGTGGAGATACCACATGTCCTGTTGGATCATTCTGTTCAAACGGTATATGTCACCTGAACTATCCACATTACGATAGTATAGATTTTGATTATGAGGTGCTCGATAAAAATCCTCAACCCGTGATTCTTAACCCAAAACCGAATCATGATGATTATATCGTCAAAGAGTATACCCAGACAATATGGAGGCGAGGTTCACATGCAACATGGGTGTGTGCTCCGGGAAAGACTTGTCAGTGTGATGGTCAGATTTTGCCCGATAACGCCCATTGTTATACGGTTCAAAGTGGAAAAGAATATGCCGTCTGGAATGCTCAAAATCTGGACTTTTCATATAAAACAATCGGCGACGTATATTTTAACAAAGTATGCACGTCTGCAGAATGTATGTGCCGTGGACAAAAACTCCCTGAAAATGCCGACTGCCAGATTGATGAAGAAGGAGAACACTTTGCCTGCGGCTCAGACCGCATCAATGATACAAAAGAAGTCCGTTGTGACGCAAAAACCAAAACATGGGTATGTAAAGATGATAGCAAAGGCTGCCTCTGCGGTGGGAAGAAAATGCTTCCCAATACCCATTGCCGCTTGACCGAATCCGGATTCGAAGCGGATTATTGCGGCGACACGCTCATGCTCCATTCAGACAAATACGCTTGTAAGGATGGTCAGATTGTCTGTGATAAGCCCGAAGGGAATTGTTTGTGCGTCGGACACGAACCCATTGAGGAAGCCAAATGCGTCGTTTCCAGCAAAACAGGAGAGGAATTCTATTTATGCGGAAATGGCGATGATTGTGTATTTGGCGATTTGTGCGGTGTACTATATGAAGACAGTGCAACGAATTACTCCACATTTGAAGGACATGACAGCAGCGAAAATATTGTGTGCAACAAGTATTCATGTGATACCGATCAATGGGAGTGTGACGATGAGGATGATTCGTCAGCAAACAATAACGTAGAACCGAAAGCAGAGAAAAAGCGCAAAGAAACGGATATCAGCACCGACATCACGCTGAGT
>JAGACY010000437.1 GCA_017613855.1 Pseudomonadota bacterium | reverse complement strand
GAAAAAGTCCCTTCAAATGAACCGGTACATCGCGACGGAAGCTCACTCGAAGTTGAGAATTCCCAGGATTCACCAATGCGAGAAGGCAAAGCAAGCCCCAAACCGCTCTTGAGTGTCTGCGCAATACGACATCCAGCCCAGGGCGTTCGAATATATTCGGTAAAATTGTCCGATCGAAATTTAATGAGTTGCTCTGACATTGGTTATTAACGATATGAAACGAATCGCTTTAAAGCAATTACTGGCGCTTTCCAGATTCGTTTTTTGCACGATGTTTCGTGGCTTCATCCGCAAGACGATGGTAACGGTATTTCTTTAAAAAACCATCAAACTGCTCAAATGCTTCTGCCTCATCCCCGAGTTTTTCTGCAGATATACCACGATAAAACCGCGCAGTGGCATCCATCTCTGCACTTAAATCTGCTGCGTTTATTTTGCCAAAGTAACGACGGGCACCCTCAAAATCACTCAGCTGATAGAGCGACATCGCAAGGTAATAGTACAGTCGAGGCGAGTAGGAAGTGTTCTCCTTATGCGAAAGACTTTTAAAGAAAGCATCTCGTGCCTGCTCAAAGTTGGATGCATTGAACAGCATCACACCATCATGATATGCGTTTTCAGCCAGCTTCCACTGTATATCATCTATTTTGGATTCTAAAAGCGCAATTTCTGCAGGATGGGTCAATTCGTTTCGAATTGCAGTAAATCGTTCGACGGATTCCTCAAATAATCCTTGTTCGATTTTTTGATAAACCTCAAAAGCTGCTGCGGAACCTCGTTTTTCCTTATCAAACTCAGCTTCCAAAATCTCTTTGGCTTTCAGCACATTCTCGTATGCTTCGTGTTTAAACTTGAGCTCATTGTATTTGGCTGAATTGCGCAGCTGCATCCCCACAACGAGTGCAATCACAATGATCACCACGATGAGAATGCCACCCAAGGTCAGGTACATGGCATATCTGCGTTCATTCTGAGCATTCGTGATTTGCAGTTTTGCCAAAGTATCAAGGCATTCCTGATTGGTTGCCTGAATCTGATCAAAAAGATCCTGCAATTTTGAAGCATCCGGTGTCTTTTGCTCATCCGATGAAGGCATCGTTTTGGGAGCTTTTTTTTGCAGCCGATGAGGCTTGGCATATTCCGTCGTGTTAATTCCCTCAGGGGGAACTTTCACTTCCCGAACCGGACGAGAATCTTTTGATGATGTCGATTCTGGTTCTGAAACTTCATCCTTGAGTTCCGGACGCAGCTGATCGAGCGGCGACTCATTCGATGGTTCTTCAAATGCCTCTGATGGTTTAAAGACTACTTCGGATTCAAGCTCTTGCATCGAACTGGCGTCGCCTTTTTGAGACAATTCGGGGATCTCATTCTCTAAAAAAACATCCCCCATAAGATTGCCTGTTCCAGTCGTGGATGCACTGACTTTGGGCAAATCCACCACACTGGCTGATGAAGATTTACGAGCTTTTCTCTTGAGTTTTCCAGGATGAATATCGTTTATATCGTTCATAAAAAATCGTCTATAATCGCCGAATCACAATTACCTTTCGAGGCAAAAAGCGGGGCGTCTTTTAACAATTCACAAGCATTCTGACAACGTATTTAATGATACCGATTCGACTTAAACAACACTGCAGGAACTAAAGAGTTACCCGAATCGACTAAAACGTACATCGGCTTATTGACAAAGAATCATAAACGGCGGTAAAAGCAATGCGCAGGCTTTTGGCCTGATTTTGATTCGTTTTGAGACAGGGAATAAACAAAGATGAGCAGCATTCGTAAAGCAGGCGAGACAAACGTCGGCAGAAAACGTAACCACAACGAAGACAGTTTCCTCATCGTTCATGATCAACAACTCTATATTGTTGCGGACGGCATGGGGGGGCACGCTGCTGGTGAAGTTGCCAGTAAAATGGCAGTCGAGACCGTTTCTCAATTCTTTAAAGATACCGCTGAAGATGACGAAATTACCTGGCCATTCAAAATGGATCGCCAGAAAAAATACGAAGAAAATCGTCTCGTCACTGCCATTAAATATGCCAACCTTCGTATCTACGAAGAAGCACTTGCAAATGCCAAGAAAAAAGGCATGGGAACAACCATCGTCGCCGTGAATTTCACCAAAGATGGTGTTTACCTCGCACATGTCGGCGATTCACGTATTTATCGCTTCCGTCAGGGTGAGCTCAAACAAATGACCGAAGATCACTCACTCCTCAATGACTACATTAAAATGAAAGTCCTCTCGGAAGAAGAGATCAAAAACTTCCCGCATAAAAACGTCATCGTTCGTGCACTCGGTATGAAAGACAATGTTCAGGTCGACATTTCTTTCCATGTACCTCAGGATAAAGACATTTTCCTGCTCTGCTCCGATGGTCTCTCGGGCGAAGTTCCCGATGAACAAATGCAGGATCTTCTCCGCAAATACGGCGATGATTTGCAATCTGCGGTTTCGGCACTCATTCAGCGTGCCTGCGACAACGGCGGCAAAGATAACGTCACCTGTGTACTCGCCCAGTATTGCGCCAATTAATTAAAACACTTTCAAAGCCTTAAGCCCCTCACTCTGAGGGGCTTTTTTTTCATAAATCCAAATAAAAATTTGACCATCTGACAGGGGTGTTTACCCTCACGCTCGTTTTTAAAGGGCAAAAACTTGTATGCCCCATGCGAATGAGAAAAAAATGGCCAAAGATTATTACGAAATATTAGGTGTTAGCAAGGATGCTGACGAGAAAGAGATCAAAAAAGCGTACCGAAAGTTGGCGATGCAATGGCATCCCGACCACAACCAGGGCAATCCCGAGGCCGAAACCAAATTCAAGGAGTGTTCCGAAGCCTACGAAGTGCTGAGCGACCCAGAAAAACGCCAGATTTACGACAAATATGGTGAAGATGGCCTCAAGGGATCGGGTTACGCTGGCCCCAATATGAATGATATCTTCGCGCACTTCGGCGATTTGTTCGGCGGCGGTGATATCTTCAGCTCGCTGTTTGGCGGCGGAGGCGGCCGCAGCGGTGGCCCCATGCAGGGCGATGATCTCCGTTATGACCTCGAAATCTCTTTCGAAGAAGCCGTCAAAGGAACACAAAAAGATATTTCTCTCAATCGTTACGAAGAATGCGACGAATGTCATGGTTCGGGGGCTGCTCCCGGATCGAAGAAAACTGAGTGTCCCACTTGTCATGGGCGCGGCCGCGTTCAAATGCAGCAGGGATTCTTCGCAATTCAGACCACATGCCCGCAGTGCCACGGCGAAGGTGTCAAAATTGACAAGCCCTGCACCACCTGCGACGGCAAAGGCCGCGTCGCTCAAAAACGTACAGTCGCCGTCAAAATTCCGGCCGGCGTCAATGATGGTTCGCGACTCAGACTGCGCGGCGAAGGCGGTGCCGGTACACAGGGTGCCCCCGCCGGCGATCTCTACGTCTTTTTGTCTGTCAAACCCCACAAAAATATCCAGCGCGAAGGCCTCGACCTTTACATCGAAGAACACATTCACGTGGCTCAGGCCATTCTCGGATGCGAACTCGAAGTCGAAACACTCGACGGACCTCAGAAAATCGAAATCCCTGCAGGTACACAGCCCGGCGATATGGTCAAAATTAAAGGTGCCGGCGTCCCAAAACTTGGGTCAGATCAAAAAGGCGATTTCGTCGTCGTCCTCCAGGTCGATATCCCCAAAAACCTCAACAAATCCGAGCGCGAAAATATCGAAGCTTTCGCCAAATCCCAGGGCGTCGAATTCGCACCTGAAAAGAGTTTCTTCCAAAAGATTAAGGATAAACTCTCGGATTAATTCGGAATTCGGAATTCGGAATAAACAATGAGTTCATTGGTACAAATCCTAGAGAGCAGAGATGTTGCAAACTTCAGCAATTTAGTTTTGGTTTTTCAACATTCAATTCCGCATTCCGCATTCCGCATTCCGCATTAGAAACAAATCCGTTTGTAAAAATAAGATTGCACATTGCGAATTGACTCACATCAGCGTAAAAAAGCGCCGTCATTCATGCCCCGGATTGGGGCTTTTATAAGGAGATAATATGGTCAGCTACAAAGAACTCGGTCTCGTCAATACCCGCGAAATGTTTGCCAAAGCCGTCGCCGGCGGCTATGCCCTTCCCGCATTCAATTTCAATAACATGGAACAGCTCCAGGCCATCATCATGGCTTCTGCCGAGACCAAATCCCCGGTGATTCTGCAGGTTTCCAAGGGTGCCCGCAACTATGCCAACCAGACCCTGCTCCGCTACATGGCCGAAGGCGCCGTTCAGTACGCCAAGGAACTCGGCTGGGAAAATCCCCAGATCGTCCTTCACCTCGACCACGGCGACAGCTTCGAACTCTGCAAGAGCTGCGTCGATACCGGCTTCTCGTCGGTCATGATCGATGCCTCCGCACTGCCCTATGAAGAAAACATCGCCCTGACCCGCAAAGTCGTCGAATACGCCCACGCCCATGATGTTACCGTCGAAGCCGAACTCGGCGTCCTGGCCGGTGTCGAAGACGAAGTCTCCGCCGAAGAATCCCACTATACGCGCCCCGAAGAAGTCATCGACTTCGCAACGCGCACGGGCTGCGACTCTCTGGCCATCTCCATCGG
>JAGACY010000436.1 GCA_017613855.1 Pseudomonadota bacterium | reverse complement strand
GTCGAGACAATAGATGGCACGCGGCGTGAGCAGAAAGCGGAAATCCCGGAAATTCGCGGGATCGATGCCGTAATATCGTTGGATATTCTCGAGAATGGCCGCAATTTCAGGATCATTCATATCGCGCGTTTCGACGATGGGTGCCTGTGGATCAATATGTCGATGGCGATCATCGAATTCTTCTGTTTTTTCGAGCACGGCGACATAAAATCCCTGGGTATTGTTTTCCCATGGTGTGACGCGGCGCGTTTTGGTCACTTCGGGAATAAAGGTACGGCCATCAAATTCGGTTATCCCCTTTCGGAAGCTGACGCAGGGAATATCTTCCATTTCGATGAGTTTCATCGGATATCTCGAAAGAAGCTCATGAATGACGGATTCATCCTCATCGGGATTGAGCGAGCAGGTCGAATAGACGATGCGTCCGCCGGGCTTGAGCAGCTTACATCCGGTGACGAGAATGCGGTATTGCAGTTGATACTGGGATTCGGGATTTCTGGCTGTCTCATAGCGCCAGCGGTTTTCTTCCATCGTGTCGGTATGGCCAAGACCGGAGCAGGGGACATCGGCCAAAACGCGATCGAAGAAGGGAGGCAGGATATGGGGCAGACGTTCTGCAGCCATGTTGTACAGCACTGCATGTGAAACCCCCATGGCATCGAGCCTTGCAGCAAGCGGTGTCATGCGTTTGCCTGCCAGATCATTGGCATACAAACACCCCTGATTGTGCATGGCCGTCGCAATCTGGCTCGTTTTCGAACCGGGGGCCGCACACATATCGAGGATGTTCTGCCCCGGCCGGGCATCGAGATAGTGCACCGGCAGCTGTGAACTCAGGCTCTGCTTAACGAACCATCCCGCAAAATGGTAGATCGTCTGCGTCGGTTCGAAGGGCATGGACATAATCTGCAGTGCATCCTCCAAACCGGGCACGCGTTCGAGCTCAAAACCAAGGTTTTGCAAGACCTCCATGACCTGTTCGGTCGATGCTCTCAGAGGGTTGACGCGCATAAAGTCGCCTACCGGGGGATGGTTCAAATAGAGTTCCAGCTCATCGCCAAAGATTTTTTTTAGATGTTCATCAAAAGATCGCATAAAGCCCTTTATCATACGGAATAAACAGTCACTGATCTTTTTACAAACGGATTTGTTCGCATCTAACGATGCTCACGAAGCATAATAAAAAACTCAGGCCGTTAGGCCTGAGCAAATCCGTTTGTAAATAAAAAATCAATTACAAGTGCGACGCATTTCGTGAGGCGTTCGAAGACTGGGAACCCGAGGAATAGTTGGGCGAATAATTCGAGCTGTATCCGCCGGCACTTTCCTGAAGTGCACGGTCGAATTCATCGAATTCATCCCGGTCATTGTCGTCGATGTTTTCCTGTTCGCGGCTGTCTGAGGAGTAAATCACACGGCCCAAATCCTGTTGATTGAGCTTGCGTTTTTGCCGCTCGCTCTTGGCATCTCCCAGGCGGACCTCCATGTTATCGAAGACATAGACCTGATCCATGCTGTTGGCATCGGGTTCACCGCCGAGTTCATCGCAAATGGTGGTAATGGCATTTTTGAGCTCATCGGGCTGAACTGGGTCGAGGTGCGATTTGGCAAGCATGCGATTGGCTGCTGTACGAAAATCATTAAATCCAACGCGTTTCTGTGCGTTGGTCTGATCATCAAAAAGCGCACTCAGAGCAGCATTATGGACGGCACGTACGCGGCGTTCGCGATTTTCCTTGCGATTGCCGGGCAGACGCATCAGAGGAATGGCAAAGATGAGGAAACTGAAGACGAACGGGAAAATGCCGAGCCAGAAGGTCGTCGTGTGCAGGGATTGCTCAAGTTGAGGATCCAGCACGACATTGGGATCTTTTGGGGCCATCATTGCCTGAACCCCGCCAAAAGCGAAGAATCCCGACATAATCAGGTTAAATGTATTGAGGGCAATGACGCCGCCGTTGCCGCCATTGATATTGCCCGAAAGCGGCCGCGGTCCTTCGAGCGTGTTCCAGGCACGGTCGGGAAGCGCTTCCTGCGAGCTGCGACCTGTAGTATTTTTGTTCGATTTCATCATGTCTTCAAAGACATAGACGAGCGTTCCGTTGTCGGTAATCTCCGCAGTACCTTCGAATTCGGCCGTAAATCTGGCGAGGTCACTCTCGCTTTTTTCAAACGACTGACCGGAGATGAGCATCCAGTCTTCGGCTGTAATGACGCCATTTTTAGCGCGAATCAGCTGGGCACACATCTGGCTGGCCTTGAGCGGATCGACTTCTTCTTCCTCTGGTCCGAAAACGAAGTTGTAGACGCGCGTATAGAGCGGCGATTTCTTGGGCTCATCGTTGGAAGTTACCGTCACCCTGCCGTAAGGACTGCGGCCATAAGTACTGCGGCTGCCTGCATTATATCCCCAGAAGAAATACCACACACCGCCGAGGTTAAAGCTCGAACGTGAATTGCTGTTTCGGTTGCTGGACAGAAGCGCAAGAATCAAAAGCAGATAGATGATAAAATAGATGACCAAAACCAGCATGATGACGATTTTGAACACCTTCTTAAAGCCTCTGTAGATGGCTTTTTTGTTTCTATCCCACCAGGATCGCCCGTCCCTTAGCCCGACGCCGGCCGAAAACGCATAGAGCAAATCGCCGTTCTGGCTGACGCGCATCGTGCCTTCGTGTGTGGTGATGAGCGCATCGAGCGCTTCTTTGGCCTCGTATTGTCCCAGGCCCGTTTTGGAGACAATATCACCAACGGTAACACTGCCGCCCGCAGCAATAACGGCCTTTCGGACGCGTTCGATCTGTTCACTTTGTTTGAGAGTTTGTTCTGCCATGGATCATCCAAATGGTTACGGTATGCATAAGAAAAAACGCGCGTGCTTTTTACCATAATTCAATGAATGTATCTATACATTAGATGTTTCGTTCGGCGGGGGGAGGTGTCCCCCCGCAGCGCTATCTCGCAGTTCTGCGAGATACGCGCCTCCCCCCTCTGCATTCTTCGGGCTAAGCCGCGTCAGCTATGAGGTGGACTTCAAAAAGGCAAAAAAAAAGCATCCTCGAAACCAAGGATGCTTTTAAGTGGAGCTTATCGGGATCGAACCGGTGACCTCATGACTGCCAGTCATGCGCTCTCCCAGCTGAGCTAAAGCCCCATGGAGTGATGCAGCTATTTGCTGCAACGGCGGAGGCTTATATATGAGTTTTTGAGGGGATGCAAGCGTTTTTTTTAATTCGTAATGCGTAATTCGTAATGCGTAATGATTCAAGCATTCTCAAGGTTATCTCTATTCATCTGGCGATGCGTTCAAAATGGCAAAAATGGTTCGTTGCCGGTTGGCGACGCTTTGCCTAAATACATGAAATAGTGTAAGTAATTACGAAAGCGTCAATGATGCGCAATTCGTGACTCATACTATGAAAATACGATTCTATTTTGATTATTCTGATTACCGTTCCTACCTGATGCTGCATACGCTCAAGGTGCTCGACGACATTCCGGTCGAGATCGAGTGGATAGCTTTGGACGCTTATTCTTTGCGTGCATTGAGCGGCTGTGAAGCTCCGATGCAGTCGCCAGGTGAACGTGAATATCTCAAGCAAGAAGCCCTGCGGTTTTGCAAACGCGAAGGACTCGAATTTGTTTGGCAGCCCGAAAGGTTTCACAGCGGATCTGCGCTTCGCGCGGGTATCTGGCTGATGTTTCATCGTTCGCCGGAGGTGGAGAATTTTTCTCGCCATGTACTGGACATCATGTGGGGCCGGGGAAAAAATATCGATGCCACCTCAATCCGTGAAATACTGACCAGTCTCGATATTCCCCATGAAGCGATGTTCCAGCAGGGATTTGAACGCGAGTATTTTCAGTTTCAGGATGCATGCCTGCAGGAAGCTCTGAATGACGGGGTGTTCGATGTCCCGGCTGTGGTCATTGGCAGCCAGATGGTATGTCATTTTGATATGGGGCATGAGATTCGCCGGCTCGTGGTGCTCGAATGCCTGCATGAACTCCCGAAGGAAGCCGTTTATTATGCTTTCGCCGGCCATCTGCTGTCACTTGGACATGAAGCATTTGCGAGGGAATTTGCAGGATTGATGCGCCAATGTACCGTTAAGCAAACGGTACGTCCCATTGCGGAGCAGCCCATCAGTGCCATTCAGCATTCTCTGAGTGTGCCGGATGCTGTCTGGCATATTGCCAAATATCCCGTGCGCGAGAATTTTGCCTGTCATGTCTGTCAGAGGGGATCCTTTAAACAGGCTATGGAGGATGTGATCGCAGGAATTCTGAATATTGCCTGGCTTCCGGATTTCGAATGGAACGATGAATTGCTGCAGCAAATCCCCAGTTTGAAATTGCCGACACTGATTGCCTTGCAGTGTAAGAACACGGGGCTCTTGCTGCGTTCGGATGGCAATGGCAAATTGTATGCGGAAGATCTTGGTGCCAGTGAAATAAAAACCGCTTCGATCTATGGTTGGACGGTGGCTATGCTCAATGCACGGGCATCGCACGACCTTAACATGGGGCGTTTGGCCTCACATTTGGGAGCGCATATCCTGATTCGCACATCATCTTCGCAGAATATCCCATTTTCAGAGGCTTTTGGGTATGCATCATCCGCTTGGATCATCGAAATCGGTTCGAATGGCATCGAATTGATCGATAGCGAGTCACATAGGGCACCGTTGGAATCCTCGAGTACGACACCACTCGAAGTCAGTTTCAAACTGAAGGGTGCGCCCCTCTGGAATCCCGCCGCTCCCAGAACGCTTTTGCTTTTTGACTCGCCATTGACGTTTGGCGAATTGACTGCAGATGCCGATATTGAGCTGGCATGCCGTGGTATGAATCTGCTCGTGACAACGGCTCAGCAATCGAGCGAACTCAGCTCTACGCGCGTATTCGAAAAACTGCGCATTCGCAATCATGTGATTTTGCTTTTGCCGCTCTATGGGGAACAGATCTTCGTCACGGAACTGGTTTCCCATCGGATTGTAGAAACTCTGAACCAGGCACCCAAAGAGACTGTGCCGATTTTTGTCAACTTCTGGAACGAGTTCGAGTTTGAAATGCTCGAATCGATGCGCCCGGTGATGTCGGTGTTGGCTTCGACGTTCAGCATACCGGTCATTCTCGTCGTTGGCAGTCAGGTCGCTGAAATATGGCTGCCCAATGCACAAGGTTCGGCATGGCGCGTCGAAAAAGAGGACGACTGTTACACCATCGATATCGAAGAGTTGTCGCATGCCGGCGAAATCTTTGGGCGAATGCTCGATTTCCTCGGCGTGGATGAGGCAACATATTTATCGAGAATGCAGCAAATAGAACAGGCGGGGAAAGGATAATGGATAATGGATAATGATGAAATCAGCTCGCCTCGTTGGGGCGATAGAATGAGAGAGGGGTGTTATGAATTTTTATGAATATCTGGCCAGCCTTGAGGCTGCTGGAACTCCGTTTGCTTTGGTGACCATTCTGAATGCCAGTCACAATGCGCCTGCCCGCACATCCTTTAAGATGTGTGTGACCGAGGATAAGAAAATTGTCGGATCGATAGGCGGCGGCGGTGTCGAATATAAAATGCGCAATGAAGCGCTTGAAATGCTCAGAACACATGAGCCCATCCGCATCTGCCATGAAGATTTTAATGACAAGGATGGCGTGGGGTGCGGCGGCAATGCCGATATCCTCATCGAAACCATCATTCCGAGGCCGACACTCGTCATCTTTGGCGGTGGCCACATTGGCACGGCGCTGACTCGGTATGCCAATGACGTCGGGTTTAATGTCACTATTTATGATGATCGTCCCGATTATTCGACGATCGAAGGACATCCCGGGGCCATGCATGGTATTTGTGCGCCCTATGAAGACATTCCCAAAACGCCGTTCCCTAAAAATGCCTATTTCGTCATTGTTACGCATCAGCACACCGGGGACAGAGCTTGTCTCGAAGGCATACTGAGGCGTCCCGAGCTCGAACCGCGCTATGTGGGATGCATTGGTTCATCGGTCAAATTGTCGCATATCTTTAAGGCCATGATGGAAGAAGGTATTGCCCGCGAAGATCTGGCTAAAGTGCATGCCCCAATCGGCATCGATACCGGCGGCAATTCGGCGACAGAAGTGGCGATTTCGATTTGTGCCCAACTCACGGCCGTTGCACACAATAAGGTGTTGGCTGATGCCATGAGCGCGAAGAAACACCCGCTGAATGCAATTGATAATGGATAATTGGTAATTGATAATGAATAATGAATAATGAATGATGAATGTCATTCTCAAAAATTCGTACGCCCCACAGGGTCGATACAATTTAGCCGTGGGTGAGCGCAAAGAACGTGGGTGAGCGCAGCGTAACCCACGTAAAAAGTAAAAAAAATGCCGGCGTATGCCGCTTTGCGGCATAGCCGGCAGCGCAGGGCGTATGCCGCAAAGCGGCATAGCCGGCGCCCATCAGCAATCCAGCAAAGTACCCCACCGTGCATGAATTCTGGCCTCATCCGGATCGTTGGTTTGCAAAAGATCTGACAGTTCCAGGTGAATCTGCGCCAGAATTTTGAAATCGCCGATTTTTTCGTAGGCGCGCATGGCGTCATACAATGTCTGCAAGCGGATTTCGGGGGCATTTCTGTGAATTTCGGCCATGAGATGGAGCGCAGCTGCTTCAGTCTTTGTGTCGTTGTTTTTGTGCGAAATATCGATCGCCATATTGAGGACGCGTTTGCAGCGTTCGATATCGCCGGTTCCGGCAATATGGCCAGCCAATGCAAGCAGTGCCTGTCCGACAAAAATGGGATTTTTGAGCGCTTTGGCCGTATCTATGAACAGCTGACCGACCGATGCATCGAACTGAAATTGGAGCATCAGTGCAGAGAATTTCACTTCGAGCTGCTCTTTGGACAGTGGTTCCGGTATCTGATTCAGAATGTCGATGGCGATATTGAGCGCATCGATGGCGTCAGATTCTTCATTGTCGAGCAATGCGAGTCGGGCTTGCAGAATATAGCGCTGAGCCTTCTTTTCGGGGTCGGGCAAAAACTGGCAGGAATAATCGAGCCATTGCAGGAATTGCATCGCTGAATTGTAGTCATTTTGCTCGATGCTGATGGCACTCTCTATGAACCAGAGATCGGCCATTTCGGGGGTTCTCGCATCTACGGCGCCGAGATGTTGTTTGAGGCAATCCCGGGCCTTTTCGACATTGAGTCTTGAATTCTCGAATTCCCCGCACAGATAGTACTGTTTGGCCAGTGAGTAGTAGGATCGATAAGCCTCGTAGTACTGATTGGCCTCGGTGAGATGCTGAGCAATGGCCTGCTCATTTTTGATGGAGGGTGATTGCTCGCGGAGTGCCTGTGCAATGGCCCAGTGATAATCCTGGATTTCATAATCCTGTAAGGATGCGGCAATGGCATCGCGCATGAGTGGGTTTGCAAAAGCCAGCGTCGATTCGTCGAGTGTTTTGAGCACACCGCTGGCCAGTGCCAGTGCGATAAAGGTATTGTGGGAGATGAGCTTTTGCACGGCCGGTATATATTTGATGGCCTGGGCCAGGAGTTTGGGGGTAAAATCTTCCCCAAAGAAAGCAGCAATGGCTGCGACCGCTTGCCAGCTGGGTTTGGGATATTCTTCGAATGTGAGCTTGAGCTGTTTGAGAATGGCTTCGTGCACGACACGGGGGATGGGCAGGCTTTCGATAGGCTGAACACTGACGTAGCCATTTTCGGTTGGACTGAGCAATCCGGCGAGTTGCCACTGTCTGGCAAGTGTGACGGCGATTTGGGGCATGCCCGAAGACATGTTTGCGATGAAACCGGCCAGTTCCTCACTGATGCCAAGACTCTGGGTGATGAGCAGGTGCATGTCTGTGTTGGACAGCGGGTCGATGACAATGCTCTTTCGCAGCCAGATGGTACTCTCATTGCCCAGTGTCAGCTCGAGATCCGTGGGCATGCCATTGATCGTCGAATTGATGATACAAATGAGGATGGGCATCTTAATGAGCGGATGCTGCGTAATTTCCTTGGTGATCTCTGCGAGCGCCTTTTGCTGTCTGGGCTGGACATTGTCAAAACAGAGCACGAGCGGTCTTGAACGCGTGAGTTTTGCGAAAATATCGCAAAACACGAGATTCATTTTGTTCGGAGAGGGTTCGACTTCCTCCAGTTCGGCCGTAAAAATGCTTTCGAGTGCCGAAACCCGCGAGTCGGATTCATCCTCTGTCTGCATAAATCTGCAGAGTGCGAGCGTGACTTGTTGTTTGGTCAGTGTCTTGAGCAGAAGCTTGGCAAATAGCGCGCGGAATATGGCAAACTGAAGATCTTCACAGACGGATGCATCGACGAGCAGTGAGGCTGCTATCCCTTTCTTGTAACAATCCTGTGTAAATGACTCGAGAAAACGGGATTTCCCAACGCCCGGTTTTCCCGTAATCATGGTCAGCGCTGTCCGGCGGCACTGAAAAACATCCCGGAGGTAATGATTGAGCAGATATTTTGCACTCGAACGCCCGACATAGTAAGGGGAGCGCAGCGACAAAACCGAATAATTGTAATTGCAGTGCCCTAAATCGGGGAGAATGCTTTTGTAGGTTTTGGGGGCCAAAGACGTCGAAATAAATGGGGTATTTTCGTCTTTGCGTTCATCAAATGCCGTATCCGTGTCGCGATTCTTGAGGGCCATTGTGCCGAACAACTGATCATCGCGAATGAGGAACTGCCTTCGAAGTGCTGCACGCAAATCGGCCGCTGTTTCGTAGCGGCGGTCCGGCATTTTCTCTAGCAGACGATGAATGATACTAGCCAAACGCGAAGCTTCGGCAAATTCGGGCAGAGGCTTGAACGGCTTGGGCTTTTCCTTGGCCTGGGCCACCATGACCATGACGGCATTTGTGCCGGTAAAGGGCGGTTCACCCGTAAAAAGTTCATATAAAATGCAGCCAATCCCATAAAAATCGGTTGCAGGGCAGATCTGATAGTGTTCGTCACAGGCCTGCTCCGGCGCCATGTAAATCGGTGTGCCGACCACCATGCCGTCGTAAGTAATGCGGAGCTCATTCTCATCGGCGCGCAGCGCCAGACCGAAATCCATCAACTTCGGCATGAGCCTGCCTTCGCTGTCTTCTGTCACCAGGATATTGTCGGGCTTCAGGTCGCGATGGATCAAATTGTTGGCATGTGCTTCGTCGAGACCTTCGAGAATTCGGTCGATGAGCATCATGATCTCGCCAAAGGGCCGATTCTTAAGCATTTGCGAGTTAATCGGTTTCCCTTCGACCTGTTCCATAAAGATATATGGTTCGCCGGATTCGAGCTGTCCGACATCATATACCTGGACAATATAAGGATGAATCAACTGGGCAAAATTGCGGATTTCCCGCTCGAAACGCGTCAGTGAATTCTTACTCATTTCGGCTTTTTGCCGAATAACTTTGAGTGCACCGACTTTGTTGACGCGCACATCGCGCACCGACCACACAACACCCATGCCGCCTTCGCCGAGCAGCTTGATCGGTTCAAAATAACTGGGCAATCCTTCGAGAACAGTATCAGCCATGAAGCGTCCCCTTCAAAAAGACAAACGCAAACCGCTCTATACTCTACATTATAACGATATTGTTACAAAATATTCATTTTTATTTATGATTTATGAGTTTGAATGCGTTTTTAATTCGGAATGCGGAATTCGCAATGCGGAATTGGGATGCAAAACTAAAGGGCAACTCTGAAGTTAAAATAACTATCATTCTTTAGGAATAACCTTGAGAATGCT
This sequence comes from Pseudomonadota bacterium, assembly GCA_017613855.1. The sequence continues at coordinate 11,623 of JAGACY010000436.1, read as the reverse complement.
CTAATTGCTAATTGCTAATTGCGCATTGTTCTGGGCGCGGCCTATTGCCTTGCGGCAATACGGCCTGCGCACGCGCCTATTGCCTTGCGGCAATACGGCACGTTTACAATTCGACTTTTTTCCAGCCACCGACCTTGAGCTTGATGAACATAATGGTTCCCAGCGCGGTGGCATAGAGAATGACGATGCTCCACATACCGAGCACACCGCCGCCCATAACAATGCCGACGAGATACGACAATGGAATGAGGCAGACAAAATGCAGGCATCCTTCGACGATCATGACGAATTTGGTACAGCCGGCGCCAAAGAGCGACTGTGCAAAAATGAGTGCGGTTGCGATAATTGGTACACCAAAGGCCAATAGTCTCAGGATACTGGCGGTGACCTCGATAACCTCATCGACACTCGAAAGCCATCCGGCAATCATTTCGGGGCAGGTAAAGAGGAATGCACCGAGCGCAATAAAAATGATGCTGGCCACTTTGGCCGATTCGAAAGCATAATCCTGTGCAACTTCGGGACGTTTTTCACCAAGTGATTGCGAAACCAGCGAGGCTGTCGCGGTACCGAATGCCATGGCACCCATAAAGCATACCGACATGATCGACACAATGAGATTGGATGTCGAACTAAAGATGGGGGGATGGGCCTGTACCAGGGTAATGGCCAAATCTGTCGTCCAGATGCTGTTATATCCGTGTGCGGTTTCGATCCATTGGTTCTGTGCGGGAAGCCATGCGGGGATGGCCTCTCCGGCATAGGCTTTCATATTCAGAATGAGATTCTGGACCGCATCTTCATCGAGCAGCCCAATCACTTTGAAGAAGATGAGAAAGCCGCTCATGACGAAAATATTGGCAATTCCCGATGGCACCGAAACCCGGATGATGTTCCACATCGTTCTCAGATTGAAGGAACTTGGGCGATAAAGTTGGTATTTCTTTCGAACGACCGGTGCGAGTGACCATCCGACCATAATGAAGAGGCCGATGTATGTGGCCACTAAAGAGGCGAGTCCTGCGCCGGCCACATTGAAGGAAGGGATGGGCCCAAACCCGAAAATGAAAACATAGTTGAGCAGAATGTTGGCAAAATTCATGACGATGGCAGCCACCATGTGTACATACGTTCGATTGGTGCCGTCAAAAAAGGCTTTGATGGCAGCTGTCGTCACCATGCTCAGAACGCCAAGCAATCGAAATCTGGCATAAGGTACCCCGAACGCCACGACGGCATCATTATCAATAAAGAGCCGGTATATTTGTGGGGTAAATGCATAGGCCAGTCCGCCGACCAAAAGAGAAGAAATCACGGCAATGGCAACAGCATTGGTCAATGCGGCTCCGGCAAGCTTAAAGTTGCCTTCACCCTGGCGCCGGGCAACGATGGCGAGTGTACCAATGCTGATAGAACTGAGAAAACCGCCAAACAGCCAAAGCAATGGCGTCGAAAAACCAAGCGCAGATTGTCCGGCAACTGCATAGCTCGGTTCGAGCCAGCCAACCATGACGGTATCGAGAATATTGATGGCCGTCTGGGTCAGCATGGCAATGACAATGGGCATGGCCATGCGAAGAATGCGTGGCCAGTAGTTGACTTTTACAAACATGGAAGCCCTTTCTTGAAATGAATAATGAATAATGAATAATGGATAATGAATAATGGATAATGGATAATGAATAATGGATAATGAATAATGATGTATGCAATCTCAAAGTTCTTTAGCTTTCACCTTTAGTTATGCGTACTCATTGCTCATAATGAGTGCAATCTCAAAGTTCTTTGACTGTCACCTTTAGTTATGCATATTCATTATTAATTATTCATTGTTAATTATTCATTGCTAATTATTCATTGTTAATTATTCATTGTTAATTATTCATTGTTAATTATTCATTAAAAAAAAGCCCTGCGCAGACGCATGCACGCCTTAACAGGGCTTTAAAAATCCAGATGGAATTGAATTAAACCTTGGCACGTTCGACGAATTCGCCGGTACGCGTATCTACGCGGACATATTCCCCTTCTTCGAGATAGAGGGGAACGAGGATGGTGGCACCAGTTTCGAGCGTAGCGGGTTTGGTGCCGCCCTGGGCTGTATCACCTTTGACACCCGGATCGGATTTGACGACTTTGAGCACGACAAATGTCGGCAGTTCAATGCTGATGGGTTTTCCTTTGTGGAAAAGCACTTCGACTTCGATATTGTCTTTAAGGAAAGGAACAGCCTCAGAAATGAAGGTTTCTTCAATGTGGACCTGTTCATAATTGGACTGATCCATGAAGACGTATTTGTCTTCTTCTTTGTAGAGGTATTCCATATTTCGGATTTCGAGGTCAGGTTTGCCTATAGTATCCCCGGAACGGAAGTTGTTTTCGAGTACTCGGCCGGTAATAAGGCTTTTATATTTCGTTTTGACGAAAGCAACGCCCTTGCCTGGTTTAACATGTTGGCATTCGACGATGACATAGGGTTCGCCATCAATTTCAATTTTGAGATTTTTTCTGAAATCCTGGGTAGAATACATATAAGACCTGTCACAAAGTTAGAGTAACGAAATGAAGCTGCCTGCATGCAGGCATAAAAAAGCGTAACCTTGTAACGCCAAAATGTGAAGGCGTCAACAATTTAGCGGCCTAATGAAAGAAATGAGGTAACCGCTCCTGCCGGAGGGGGGCGTCCCGGACTGTGCCAGAGGACTTCCACCTTGCACAATCAAAAGTCATACTTCCGGATTCATTGTTCGAAGACAAGGATGGGGATGAACAGAGACACAGAAAGCGTAGTGGTAAAAATCAAAACTTGCATTTATCCTGATTTAGGCTTAAAGTAGTGTACGATTTTGGTTTGTATTACAAATCAAACGAATTCAAGACAGATAATAATTTTTGTGTGGAGGCGACATGTCCAATCCGTTTCGTAAAGCAAGTGTCTTAAAACGCCTGTTTTCGCTTTTGGTACTTGTGACGTTTTCTTTTTCGTTTTCGCCGGTAGCAATGGCTCAAGGTGATTTTGACTTTTCGGATGGTGACGATTCTGGCGCGGCCAGCTCGGATGATTTCAATTTCGATGATGCCCCCCCTGCACCACTTGAACTCGAAAAGAAATTTGTAATGCCCAATAATGGCAAGCCGGTTAACCTTGTCATCTTTGTACCCGTTGACGGAACCCCAGAAAAGACGTTGGAACAGTTGACAGAATCGACCGTCGAAATGCTCAAAGACGAGAAATATTCTCAATATGATTCTGTTGAAGGTATTCCTATCAATGAAAAACTCGCCGCTATGAGCGAAGATGATCGTCTGACATGTTCAGATGACCCCTCATGTCTCGCCAATATGGGACGTGAAATTGGTGCTTCCAATATTATCGTTGGTCGTATCTATACTGAAAATCGCGATCGTCCTCAGATTACCTTCGATCTCATCGAAGTCAGCACGGCTGTCAATAAGAACTCCATCTTCTTCGATACACAGAATCGTCTCCGCAAACAGGAACAGGATATCAGTGGCGCTTTGATGCGTCTCTTTAACATCGATACGGGTTCCATCGACTCCCTTATTACACAGCGCGAAGTTGAAGAAAGTGCTCCGCTTCCTCTTGGTCAGCTCATCGGCGGTATCATCGTTGGTGTCGTTGCTCTCGGCGCTATCGGTACTGGTATTTACTTCGGTGTCGAAGCAAAGAACCTCGACGACAAAGTTAAAAAAGCTATCGATGCCAATAAAGCTGTGAGCGCGATGACATTGAATGCCGGTGCAGAAGGCGGAAACTCTGCCAGTACTTATAATGCACTTACACATCAGAAAGCTGCTAAAGATGATTATGACAAAGCTTCTGATTATGCCATGCTTGCCAATATCCTTTATGCAAGTGGTGCTGTACTCGCCGTCGTTTCCGTAATCCTCTTCCTGGTACGCCCCGAAAGAGATGACGAAGACATCTTCGCAAATGACCTCTATATCAGCCCATCCGTTGGCGATAATGGTGGTGGCGTAGTCGCAGGATTTACGTTCTAATCCTTTTGGTTTTCATCACAAAATCCCTCCTGCCCGGAGGGATTTTTTTTGCCCTTTGATTCCCAGAGTACCCTTATGCTTAAAGGACCCATATCTTACACACTCATAAAAAAACTTAATAAAGCACGCAGAGGGATTGTCCATACTCAGCATGGTGATATCCAAACACCTGTATTTATGCCGGTCGGTACAAATGGTGCCATCAAAGCACTCAGTGTCGAGCAGGTTGAATCTTTGGATCCTGCTATCATTCTGGCAAATTCCTATCATCTGTATCTGCGTCCCGGAATTGAACTCTTGCGTGAGGCTGGAGGATTACATCAGTTTGCCGATTGGCATCGTGCATACCTGACGGATTCGGGGGGCTTTCAGGTGTTTAGCCTCTCTAAAATGAGAAAGTTCGATCCCGATGGTGTACATTTTCAGTCTCATATCGATGGCAGCCGCCATTTTTATACTCCCGAATTATGTATGGAGATTCAGAGGGCCATCGGAAGCGATATCGCCATGGTTTTGGATGATTGCGTCGCTTTGCCGGCAACGCATGATCGCGTGGAAGCAAGCGTTAAACGCAGTATCGCATGGGCTGAACGTTGTTCAAGATGTGAACGCCCGGCGCATCAGGGATTGTTCGGAATTGTACAGGGCGGACTTGAACTCGATATGCGCTTAAAACATCTCGAAGCACTCGTCGAAATGCCATTTCAGGGACTTTCTATCGGTGGATTGTCTGTTGGTGAAACTCCCGAAGAAATGCATGCGATGTGCGATGCATTTGTTTACCAAATGCCAGATGATTTCCCAAGATACCTCATGGGCGTGGGAACGCCTTGGGATATCGTCGAAGGCGTTGCTGCCGGTATTGATATGTTCGATTGTGTCATGCCTACACGAAATGCGCGTATGGGGACGGTCTTTGTTGGCAATGGACGACGGCTCAATATTCGAAATGCCAGCAATCGGGACGATATGCGTCCTCTTGACGAAAATTGTCAATGCCTTGCGTGTCGCCGTTTTTCGAGGGCTTACATACGGCATCTTTATGTCGCAAAGGAAATTACAGCTGTTATCCTGCTGACTTTGCATAATCTGACATTCTATCTCGATCTGATGAGAAAAATACGTGCATCGATCGAAAATGATACCTTCGAAGAACTCAGGGCACAATTTCAGCCGGTACCCGCAAGTGAAGAAGAATCATAGAAATAAAGCTGCCTCCTGAACCAAATGTCGAAAGTTACTGTTCAGGAGGATAATATACAAAAAAACCGCGAATGAAATCGCGGTTTTTAAGAGTATGTGTACTTTATACCCCAAACGGAATTCATTGATTATCGAATGTTTGGGGTTGACTGGTAAATGGCTAATTGCAGAAGACGTTGGGACTTCCCATGATCATCTGGCCGTCACCGCCGCAATGCTCCGTCTTATCACCTTTGCGCACCATGGCTTTTCCATTGACAAAAACATTGGGACTGCCTTCGGCACATTTATAGGTGTTGGGGCCACAGCAAACACTGTGAACACCGGGATCTCCGACTCGGGCAGCACCTAAGCCATTGATGAAAACATCATTCGAGGCATCGATAATCGGACCTACACAAGGATGCGCACAATGGGGACATCCATGCGTATCTGCAGGAACTCTTGCATCATCTGAAAGTCTGGCTGCTGGTTTGCTCATAATTAATAGCCTCCTGGGGTCAATATACCCCAAATAATTCTAACCTTTATAGATATACCGCAATTGTCATGCCAAGGGGGAATGCTCAATGTGCAATTGGCAATGCGCAATGTGCAGTTAGCAGTTAGCAGTTAGCAATGCGGGTACTCTCAAGGTTATTCCTAAAAGATTGAAATCTTTTTTAGCTTCAGAGTCGCCTTCTGGTTTTGCATTTCAATTGCTCATTGGTCACGGCTCACTGCTAATTAAAAATGCCATTCTCCCTTAGTTTCAGACCAAAATTTCAGGTGTTGTCATTCAATTCCGCATTCCGAATTAATCAGACTTCACCATTGGTATTGCATCCCAATTCCGCATTACGCATTGCGCATTGCGCATTATTTAAGCGCTTCATCGATCTCGGCCTGGAATTTTTCTATCGACTGGGCTCCTACAAATTTCTTTCCGTTAATAAAGAATGTCGGAGTACCGGTGACGCCGTTATCCTGGCCTTCCTTGAGTTCAAGATCGACCTGGCTTGAAAACTTGTGGCTGTCGAGTGCCGCATCGAATTGGGCCGTGTCTATGCCCACTTGTTTGGCATACTCCGTGAGTGCTGCGCGGGTTAGGTTCTTTTGATTTTGGAACAGCACATCGTGCATTTCCCAGAATTTTCCCTGCTCGCCAGCTGCCAGCGCTGCCTCGGATGCCAGCTTGGCATCTTTGTGGAAGGCTAATGGGAAATTCTTGAAGACGATCTTAATTTTATTGCCATATATCTTTTCCAGTTCCGCAATTGTAGGCTCGACACGCGAGCAGAATGGACACTGGAATTCGCTGAACATATAGATGACAACCGGTGCATTGTCCGGACCTTTGGCATAAGAGATACCTTGTGAGATGGCTACAGGTTTATCCGGCTGGTTATCTCTTTTCATGTTCAGGACATGCTTGTCGAGTCTTCCTGCCAGACGCCGGTTTTTTCGCTCGTTCAGTGCCGATTTGTCTTCTTCGACAATTCGTTTGTAGAGCTCATCAGGAGAAACACCGCGTTCCATGAATTTACTGGCTAAAGCAAATTCTTTGTCGAGTGTATCCTGGAATTTCTCTATGGGTTGTGCACCACTGATGCGGGTACCATTCATGAAGAAATGGGGAGTTCCCTTGACATTGACGCTTTCTCCTTGTTTGAGATCATCGGCAATGCGTTTCTTGACGATATCGCTCTCCATATCGGCTTTGAATTTGGCGAGATTTAGCCCGATTTGCGAAGCATAATTCTCGAGATCGGACTGTTCCAATTTTTTCTGATTGGCAAAGAGCAGATCGTACATTTCCCAGAATTTGCCTTGCATGGCAGCCGCTTCGGCGGCGCGGTGCGCTGCATCGGCGTGCTTATGGAACGGCAGTGGGTTATGTTTGAAAATGAGCTTAAATTTTCCGGGATTTTTGGTCATCAGCTCGTGGATGGTCGTATTCGCCCGCGAGCAGAATGGGCATTCAAAATCGGTAAATTCAATGAGAACAATTGGAGCATTGGCATCGCCGAGCATCGGTGCACCGCTGAAATCAACAAATTCGCGGACGTTTTCCGGAGCCAGTTTGGGGACGGGTTTCGGAGCGGTCTTCATGATTTCTGCATAGAGTGCTTCACCCGTGAGGCCTGTTTTCTCCTGGACAGGTCTGGCTTTTTCGATGGCACTGTCGATGGCTTCCTTGAATTTCTCAAACGACTGGGCACCCGACAAGGTCACGCCATTAATCAGGAAATTCGGGGTGCCCGAAACACCGCGCGTATTGGCTTCGGCCAGGTCTTTATCGATAGCTGCTACGGTTGATGGTGCCTTGAGATCCGCTTTAAACTGTTCGAGATTTAAACCGATTTCTCGGGCATAGCTTTCCAAATGTAATTCATCGAGCTGTGTCTGATTCTTGAACAAAAGCTCGTGCATTTCCCAGAATTTGCCCTGCAGTCCTGCAGCATAAGCTGCCTGTGCGGCCAGTTTGGCATCCTTATGAAACGGCAGTGGGTTATGGGAAAAAATGACTCGGACATTATCATACGATTCGAGGACTTTGGCGATCGTCGGCTCGGCACGGGCGCAAAACGGGCATTGATAATCACTGTATTCGACAATTGTGACCAGTGCATCTTTGGCACCGCGGACCGGACGTCCCAATACATCGACCGCACGGCGGCTGTCTGCTGCCTGCTGATTGAGTAGCGAAGCGATCAGATAATTGCTGCCGGGCTGTGCCGTCAACTGTTTCATGCGTTCGATTTCGGCATTGAGTGCACTCATCAACACATCCTGGGTGACACCTTCATGCATGGCAACGGCTTGGCCATTGATAAATACGGCCGGAGCTCCCTGTACACCGAGTCTTTCCCCGAGTGCGATATCTTTGCGAATCATTTCTCGTACTTCGGGGGAGTCAAAGTCTTTTTCGAATTTTTCGAGATTGATGCCCAACTTCTGAGCCAAAGCCAGAGCATTGGCCTTCTCGAAAGGTTTGTCTGCCAATTCATTCAGGGCATTGGCCATCGGCCAGAACTTGTTCTGCAACTGTGCTGCTGCCGCCGCCTGGGCTCTTAATACGGCATCGGGATTCTGTGCCAGCGGATAGGCTTTATAGACAACTGCAACATGATCACCATGCACTTTAAACGCATGATCGATAATGTCACCGTAGAGCTTTGCTGTTGCCGGCGCCTTAAAATCGGTAAAAATGACGATGGTCGCACTGGCATTTGCCGCCCCTTTGACCGGGCTGCCGGCAATGGGAAGTACTGACGAATCACGCTCAATTTGTGCCAGTTGTGCTGTCACGTCTTCCCGCGTATGCGAGCCTTCATAATGTGTTGCATAATAACCGATTCCCGTGCCTACAAGCAGAGATACAAGTGCAACACCTGCGTGTGAAGCGATTCCGTTGGCCATGATAATCTCCATAAAAAATGTATACATCCTTCCTCTGATAGGTGGAAAAATCAAACACGTGATTCCTCGCACTTATCCCGTCCATGGCAGTCAAATGATGCTGCTTCGGCAGAGGAACAGAACGAAAATGCATCGATATAGCGCACACCTACACTTACATTCGGTGCCGAAAAACCATTATCATATTGTAAAGGAAATGTCTTGTTTTAACATGTTTTGAGCAATGGGATGGTAACCATTCAGCCACTTGCACAGACCAATGCAATGATTCTCAATTTGTTATTCACTATTCACTATTCACTATTCACTGCTTTAGTACTCAAAAACAATGATTCTTGAACCATAACCATGAGAATTCTCACAGAATTGCGCATTGCGAATTAATACGTCATGGTGAATAACGAATCACGTATCTCATGTGGCTGATCCCCGGCTGAGTTGTTACCCAGGATACTTCATGATCCTTTTGTTGCCCGGCTATTTCATACGCCGGGCCTGCGCGGCTATTGCCATACGCCGCGCAAAATCCGGTAATGCCGCGCTAAAAGGTGTGTGCCGCGTATTCGCAGAAAGCGGCACACCGCAGTGCGTATGGCGCAAGCCATAGCACGCGCCCCTAATCCTGATAATAATAGGTGCTGTTTTCAACATGAATCTTGGGATTTTCCTTCAGTTTTGGAAGGACTTTATCCCGAATCACATTGTATTTGCGTTGAAGCAGATCGGAAAAATCCGAAGGAGCCATGCGGGCATGTTTGCAAAGTTCAAGGGCAATCTCGCACAGACGTGTGGCAGGCAGCCTCGGATGCTCGACGGCCGGCAAGGCAATTTCTTCGAGCAAGGCGCTGTCTGCATCGGCCCGCAAAGGAGGCATTGGGGAAGTTTCTTCGTGTGCCGGTTCGGCGGCAGGCGGTTCGAGCGGAAGGTTTTGCTGCGAAGAATGATTGACGACACGGATATCTTCGGCAATAAGCAGCGACTGAATGGAGGGCTCTCCCTGCGTCACTTTTTGAGAAGCGTGAGAACGACGGCCACTGCTCGCCTGCTTTTTCTGCTCTTCCACCAAAGCGGCAACGGCGTTGTCTGACGCAAATGCTTCGAGTTGTGCTGCATTGCGGCGTTCTTCTTCGACCGTCGGGAAATGGAATTCGCGTTTGGCATCCATTTCGGCTGCATTGGCGGCATGGGTAGCCGCGGACGGCAGCTCGGCAGAAGGTTCTTCAATCGGTGACGGGGACGGACGCCAGTGATAGTGGGCATGATGATCTTCCTGAATCGGCATGCCATAAGTACTGACTTTGCGTGAAAGCGGGCGTACGGCATCATCGATGATTGCGGGAAGATTGATCTTCTTTTTGCGTTCCATTTGAATCGGAACCTGCTCGCCGGTTTGATCCCAGTCGGCAATATCTTTACCAAGTCTGCGAAGCTGCCACAGTTCTTTGATTTCATCGTTCGTGCAGTGGACGACTTCACCATTTCGATAAATATAACAACCCTGCGTTGTACGCATATTGTAGGAATTATATCCCGTATAGAGCGGTGCATCCGAAAGCTGTTCGGGATCGAGCCGAAAGACGAGTACTTTTTTGCGTCCGAATTCTACAATATCGATAAAATTGGGATCTTTGGGACAATCGCTGATGAGCGTACGATCGTTAAACCCACGGATGAGGAGTTTAATCGCATCTTCGGGCGTGTTTACATTCTTAATAAAGTAGGTGACATTGCCATCTTGTATATACTTTCTCATACCCAGAATAATGGTGCCGCCGCCGATATTGGCGAGTGCGGAACAGGACGACCAGAGTTCCTGGGTTGGTCTCGGTGAAAGGATGGCAATGAGGGGATCCGATTCGGTGAGATTTAATTTTTCACGGACTTCGGATTCAGGAATTTCGTTGCTCGACTGGGCAGTTGAACGATAGGGAATGAGCGGTCCCTGTGGTTTGGGGTCGATATTTTCCCGTTTGGGGAAGTTGGTATCTGAACGTTCAAAAGCCATGGGATCAAATCCCGCAGGCGGGGTGGCCGTAAACGTCGACCGTGAACCAGATGTGGCACGCGAGTAAGGCCGATTGACGAAGACGGCTTTGTGCATGCCGGTTGAACTTTGCGAGAGACTTTTGCGCGGAGAACTGCCGGTAATGGCCTGGAGCATCATGGATGAGCGCGTCAGAGGATTGAGTTCGCTTGATTGCTGGACACTCTGTTTGGCCATGCGGGTCGTCGTCAGTCCCGTATCATAGACACGGGGATTGGTTGCCGATGAACGCTTCATGGCGAGTAATTCTACGGTGCTGATGGCTGCAGGGTTTTGTGTTTGGCGCTGGGATGGTGCCGGAGACACGCTCTCGTGACTATCGGAGCTGGTTGCATTGGCCTGGCGCATGGAACGGCGTTTGAGAATGGCCTCACGGCTGCTTATCGATGGTGCCGGTTTGGGCGTAGGCTCTTCCGCTGGCATAAAAATATGTTCTACCGTCGACTCATAGTTTTCGGTTTTTAAAATATAAAAAATAAGTCCATTATCCATGGTGCGCTCAATGATTTCCGAACTCTCGAGCGGTTCCATATAATGTATGACATCAACAAGTTTGATTCCTGTATTTTGACAAATTGTTACAAGAGCTATCGGTTTGGAAAGCTCCATCGAAGATAAGATTTTGAGAACAATCTCGCAATCACGTTTCGGATCACGTGGTGCCATTTCAACCCCATTCTGAATTTGAGTTAAAATCAGATTTTAGCGTACGATGAATACGTACAAAAGGAGTATCCCCCCTCTTCGTTAATTGTATAAAACCCATTTGCAGTTACATCATGGATTAAAAATTCTGCAGCATAAAGAACTCACCGAATGCTCGGTTCCTTATGCAGAAATGAGTCTGCCTATTTATTAACATAATAAAATGAAATATGTAAAGATGAATTAATTATACTTCTTTATATCTCGTTACTATTCTGCCGCCCAATGAACGTCGTAGGCGTTCTG
>JAGACY010000435.1 GCA_017613855.1 Pseudomonadota bacterium | reverse complement strand
AATTCCCGGCAAAACCGCAATTCCTTGAGCCAACCCAATCAAAAGCGATGTTTTGTGATTGAGTTTGCCTTCCGACATTTTAAAGAGCCCCTGCTTTCGCGAAGCCAATAAAATCAAAGAATTCACGATGAGCAGTGAACCAACGACGATAACATTACGAAGCTGATGCTCGACGTAATCTTTCAAAGACAGACCAATCACCCCCGTTATAGCAGTCGCTATAAGCAAAAAACCAACAAATTTGAGGTTTGGTCGTTCTTTGACATGCCCAAGCTCATGGACACATCCTAAAAAAATGGATTTGATATCTTTCCAGTAAAAAACGACAACGCTGATGAGTGTGGCAAAATGCAACACCAAATCGAAGAGCATGCCCGAATCGAGTGGCAAAATCTCATCCAATAAGACGAGATGGCCAGAACTCGAAACCGGCAAAAACTCAGTAATTCCCTGTAAAATTGCAAGAAAAAAAGGTGAAATATAATCGTTAAAAATGGCTTCCATGCCTTACTCTTCGCCCTGAGATTTCCGAGTTATCCAATCCAATAGATTCTCTTCTTCGATTTTCCAGCCTTCTTTATCGAGACGAACTGAGAGGAATTTTTCATACAAACCGCGAATGAGTGCATCAATTTCTTCAATCAAAGCCTGCCGTTCATAGAGTTTGTCATCCTCAGCCTTCGTCATTAATGCCGGAATTTTCAGTCCGGACATTTCAAGCCTGGCACCATTCAGCGTAAAGACCCACTCTTTCTCATCACGCTGTACGCGGAATTTAGCCTGAGAAACACACTTTCCCTGTCGCAAAGCCTCAAAGGCTTCGCGGCTGTCCGAGGGAGCGCCGCCCGAAAGGACGGTTTTTTCCGCTTCGGTCAGTTTGGCTTCCAGTACAATTTGATTATCAATGGCCAAAGTCAAAACGCTGTTGTCACTCAGATAAAAAATGGTGTCATCAATATCCGAGTGATACCACAGCCAAAGCAAAAAAAGCTCACCAAAGTGGCGTGTACGCTCTATTTGTTCAAACAGATCCATCGTATTTCTACTTATCCTCAAAAACAGGGAGCCACGGTTCGGCTTCGACCATTGTTTCAAGTTCTTTTTCACTCATGCCCAGATGTTTCGCCATTAAAAATGGAGAATCCGCATCGAGCGTCAAGCCAAAAGTAGCCTCAAAAAGTTCTGCAAATTCATCACACACGGTCTGCGATGTAGACCAAAAACGAACCGTACTTTCATTGATATCCCAAACGACATCGATCACTTTCATTGTGGGTAAAATCTTGTGTTTTAAGTCGGTAATCACCTCAAGTTTTACCTTGTCTTTTTCGCGTTTGGAAAGTTTTGCCGATGGACGGAGTTTGCCGTCTTCTTTCTGCTTTTCTGCTTCTTCGGCCGTGAGTTCAGGCATGCGTTCGGCAAGTGCTTTTCTCAGCATGGCTTTAACCCATGCAGAGGGCAATGCCCACTTATCAATGCGCATGGCAAAAACGATATATTGATTAAAAAAGAGCTGATCGCGCCGAAATTCTTCTGCAATTGGATCCTGAGCAGGCACCCAGCCAACCGACCGTTCTTCTTCTCCCACCGGGCTTAACGGCTCAAAATAATGGCTTTGCAGTGCATGCATGTAAGGTTCATGAAAATTGTTAGGCGGCTCGCCATTGACATAAAATGTCTTAAAAGTGAGGCTTCCTTCGAGAGCACCCATAATCACCTGGCCTGAAAAAGAGAAAAATAAAGCCCAGCTGCCTAAGCTGCCGGGCGTTTAAATGTCGCATCCACAAAGTGGCAACTATTTCATAAACATGTCGAGGAACTTGGTCAACGACCAGTCGCCATCGCACATTCCGAACACCAACGCAAGGTAGAGTGCTCCCAAAACGACAAGGATAATGATGAATTTGGTACCGGCACCCATCGAAGAGTCATCCTCCTTCTTGGCGGGAACTTTATCTTCTTTCTTATCTTCTTTCTTGGCGGGAACTTCATCTTTCGAGCTGGAATCGGAAGCATCCGACTTGATGACTTCATCATCAGCTTTCTTGGTCTCTTCAGCTTCTTTCTTCGGAGCTTCGGCTTCTTTCTTGGTCTCTTCAGCTTCTTTCTTAGGAGCTTCGGCTTCAGCCTTGGGAGCTTCGGCAGCCTTTGTTTCAGGCTTGGCTTCTGGCTCATTCTCCATATCAGTGCACTGAATCTTGGCATCCAGCTGCATCGGCCATTCTTCAAACTGCGTCATGGTCAGGGTTTCAAGGCCCATCATTTCCGGTTTATAGAACCAGAATGTCAAAGTCTGATTGCCATTGACCGTCTCGACGGCAGCAGGTTTAAACGCAGCGCGCATTTCGGGCATTCTGCGATCACGAACAACCGTATCGGGCAGTTCATCGAGCGAATTGATCATCTGATAATCGGGATGATAATACGTTCGAACGAGCGTTTTAATCTTGTCGAAGAATTCAGGCTTAATACTGCAGCCATTGGCAGACAGGAAACGCCCAAGATCTTCTGTAACATTCAGAATGAAAACTTTACGCTCTGCATCCTGATAGGTCACATAGAACATCGGTTTGCGTTCAGCCTTGACCTTAAAGATCGTGCAAGGACCTTCCTGACCACATTTAACAATGTCTTTCTCGTCAACTTTGAAGTCAGCTTTAAGACGTGTATAGACGACAGAAAGTTTCTTTTCATCGCCGCCTTCAAGCGCAACAGCTTCCTTTTCGACATTGGCAGCCACTTTGGCCTGAGCAACAGGCTGTGCCGCTTTAGGAGCTTCCACTTTAGCCACATTATCAGGATCAGCATCCAAAACTTCGTAAGCTTTTTCTGCCGTTTTTTCTGCACGCGTCCAAATGCGTTCAAGTTCACGCAAAGTTTCTTTTTCTTTTTCGGGATCGCGAATTCGGGCAACACCAGCAAGGAATCCCGGAATGAAGTTCGCCTGCGAAATATTGTCTTCAGAATCCCAATCATTGGGATCATCATAGACGCGCATAAAGAGCGCACCATCATCCCAAATCTCTGTCTGGTATCCCGGGGCTGCTATCAATTCCGATGGATTGTAAGTCTCGCTGTAAACTTCAGGTGAAACAATCTGAAGCCATTCAATACGTCCCAAACTCGGCATCATCACCAAACCATGGCGGCTCTTGAGCTTCTCACGAGCTTCAGAATCACCAATGCGGATAAGACGCGGTGTCAGCGAACGATAGAGCTTCTTGAACATCTCTATCAACGAATCCGCAGATAATCTACGAGGATTCTGCTGACGCTGAAGATCAAAGAACAATGCGCCCATTCCCTGCTTGTCTGGAAGAAGAAATGTGCATTGCCAAAATCTTTCACATTCCGCACGCAGTACGACAAATTTACAACGTGGATTGAGTGCTGCCTCACATACTGCATCCAAAGAATATGGACGTACTGATGCATCCGCATTAGTCCGAAAAACGGTTGGCTGGCTAAAAACAGCGCCCTGCAGAGCTTCGAAGAAACTCCGCATACCGGACTCCGTTCGCGGTGGCTGTTGTGATTTAAGCGATACGAAGGCCTGAATCATGGATGCAAACTCCTAATCTTAAATTATAAAAAAATGTTCGTTTGACCTTCCTATGGTCAAATGAATGGTCATTTCAAACCAACTCTGGATAAAACTATCACGTATGATTAATTTCGGTCAAATGTTTATTGCCATTAACCGGATTAGTCATACTTTTCACTCCTTCACTGCATGTTCACAGGATAAATCCCCTCCATTCATCTGTGTTTCCTCGCGCTCAATCAATTCCTTGCGGAATATGCGTACATTCTCGGGCGCCACGATGCCTAATCTCACTTGATTGCGCCGGATCTCCTTTACGATAACTTCTATCCGCTCAGGGCCGTCCCCAATCACAATCGTTTCTTCAGGTTTGCGCGTTAATGTCAGCATCTGCCTCTTTCCTGGTCTCTTCGGGATTCCTCCCATCGTCCGTGACAAATCGCAGTCCGAAAACTGCACTCAACTTAATCCCCTTTATACCCCCTTCTCGACAAATGCCAAAAAAACACACATTACAATGTATTCTAGCGCCTTATGACGCATTTTAATGCAATAAAACCACATGTAGGCACACCTGGATTACCTCCGGTTTTCTTAGAAATATAAATGCGGAATTGGTTTTCTAATTCGCAATGCGCAATGCGCAATGCGCAATTGAATGACAAAACTAAGGGGGAAGTCTGAAGCTAAAAAGCAACATTCTTAAGGAATAACCTTGAGAATGCCTGAATAATTACGAATTACGAATTACGAATTACGCATTCGTTGCTAACTGCTAACTGCTAACTGCTAACTGCTAGCTGCCATGATCCCGAAATATCCCGTATTTCATCCGTGGGTTACGCCCTTCGGGCTCACCCACGCCTATT
>JAGACY010000434.1 GCA_017613855.1 Pseudomonadota bacterium | reverse complement strand
GATATAAATGCGGAATGCGGATTTGGGATGCAAACTAAGGTGGAAGTCTGAAGCTAAGGGGGAATGACTTTATTATTTCGCAATTCGCAATTCGCAATTGGAGTGCAATTTCCAATAGAAACGACACGCCCGGAAGGCGTTTCATTCGGAGAATATAGTCGGGTATGCCGCAGGCGCGTCCGGATCGGCTTTCCAATTCCTATTGAATTTCCTGGGGCGTTGGTTCAAGCGGACATACATCATTAAATTTTGCAAGCGTGTATTTTAGGAAAACGATGTTAATCCGTGCGTTGGATGTGTTGCGTTCGACTATGGCAGGGATGGCAACATACAGGTACTTTCCGGTTTTCATGGCATGATACAGGGGCTCGCTTCTGAATGACAGATTATTCGCGATTGTCGTTCTGATAGGTTCATGATCGTCAACGCCTGCATATACTTTTGCATTCGGAATGATGGACAGTTGATAGGCATGATTATGAAACAGATAGCGGATATGCCGGATGGTGAACATATAATCGACACCGTAGCCGAGATGCTGTCGTTCGAGCCGCAATGTCGCTTTAATCCTGCCTTTGGGATCGGTTCGTGCGGAACAGTATTCCTCGTATTCCCACTGACTGTCAAACGGCGGTTCTTCGGCATGCAAACGGTCTGAATCCAACCGATTTTGATAGAATTCCAGCGTCCGCTCTGCCAGTTGCTCTGTCTCCAAACCGTTGGGCAGCTCCAGTATTTCTTCGGGGAGCTCGTCATAGGGGGATTTGGGCTGTTCCGTGACGGTATTTTCGGAGTTTAGATTGTCATCCCCGGAAACCGACTGAAGAATCACTCCGAGAATGAGGCTGCCAACGAAACCGACCACGAGCACAATCACAACGATTGGCATGTTTTTTCGAGTTTTTAGGTTCGAAACATCACGCCTGGTCAAGTCGTCCAATTGGGGATCGCGATGTTCATCCGCATTGTCGCCGGATTCACTGGTATTGATAATGGCTCCGCATGCGGTGCATGCGCCATTATCTGAATCTGTCCACTGTTTGCATTTGGGACATTGTATCTGCATGGTTTTCTCTGATTTGAAATGATTTGCCCTCTTGTCCAAAGACTGTATGCGTGGGCTGAAAGTTACTTGATAATTGCGCATTCTAACGGTTGCTTGTGATCGTTAGAAATGCTAGGAGTATGACGAAAGAAATTACCTTATCCATTGAGGGCGGTCTGTGTCAATAAAAGGGAGATAGGCGATGAACGGACGTATAAAGTATATTCTTTTGTCGGTATGTGCATCTTTAGCAGGTGTGATGTATGGGGGGGCAGCATTTGGTCAGGACATGGCATGGCCGCTGAACAACGACTGTACGCATGTCGCGACGGGCTATGGCACGCGTGGAGCGAGCAAGCACAGCGGCATCGATATCGCCTGTGATGGAGAGTATGAGGTTTTGGCGGCCGGAGACGGCGTCATCGCCGCAGAGAATGACGATTCGGGAAACTGCACATACGACCCTGCGCTTGGCACCTGTGATTCAAGCAAATGCAAAAACAAAACGGGCAATGCGCTGACGATTGGACATGGCAACAACATTTATACCTCGTACATGCACATGTCCAAGAAGTACGTCCATAAGGGCGACAAGGTGAAATGCGGCCAACCCATCGGCAAAATGGGATCGACGGGCTGCTCGACGGGGCCGCATCTGCATTTTACGGTTTGGAACACCGTTTATACGGACACGTATTCTCCGTGGGTTTACGTGGTCGAAGGCAATTATTCCTGCATATCGCCGACGGCCTACGGCGGCCTCGATTTGCTGATGCCGGTGGGGCAGGAGAATACGGACATCGACGGTGACGGGATTGCGGAAGTCTGCGTTCGCGGCGCAGCAGGCATTTACTGTATGTATCCTGCTTCGGGCAAACTCAAGGATAAGATTGTCGTATTCGAGACCATGAGTGATGAAAATGGCTGGGGGGATGCGGCGCGCTATTCGACGATTCATTATACCGATGTCAATGGCGATGGTAAGGCGGACATTTGCGGTCGTGACGGCAAGTCGCTTGTGTGCTGGCTTTCGGATGGCAAGGGCTTTGGTTCGGAAAGACAGATCGCCATGAGCGATGCGGACGGTTACAATGCGCCTCAATACTATGCCACCATCCGATTTGCGGATATCAACGGGGATGGCCTGTCCGATGCCTGTGCGCGCTTTAAGGACGGTTACCATTGCTATTTGTCGAATGAAACGGGATTTGCCGGGACCCCGATAGTGATTGCGGACATGAGCGATGAAGCAGGGTGGACATCCGCGGCCTTTTTTGGGACGATCCGCGTGGCCGATGTCAATGGCGATGGCATGTCGGATGTGTGTGCGCATGGTGACAAGGGCTGGCAGTGCTGGTTTTCGAAAGGCGATTCTTTTGATGCGCCAGTGGCGGGCCCGACGCTGGATGCAGCCATCTGGACAAGCCCGATGTATTTTTCGACCATCCGAACGCCGGATATCAATGGCGACCACAAGGCCGATTTATGTTTGCGCGACAAAAACGGCATTTTGTGCCACCTGTCGACGGGAACCGGCTGGAGCGACGCCATCCGCGGGCCGGCGCTCACGGATGCGGACGGATGGGATGAGCCGGAGCACTACGTCACCATGCTTTATGGCGATTTGAACGGCGACGGCAAGGATGATTTCTGCAATCGTTCTTCGCTTGCGCTGAATTGCTACCTGTCGAACGGCAACGGCTTCGAAACCAATCCTGCTTATACCATCAAGGATTTTGCCGATACCCAGGGCGGAGCTAAGCCTTCGGTTTACCGCAGCATCAGCCTTGGCGACCTCAATGGCGACGGCAAGATGGATGTTTGCGGGCGCAACACGAAAACCGCTATCTGTTTTACCGACAAGGGCAGCGGGATGGAAAAGATGGAAGGCGGCGGACTTGCGGATTCGTACCGCTGGGATCTCATACAATATGCTTCGACATTTAGGTTTGCCGGCCCCAGACCTAGAGATTGTACTTTCGCACCAGAGGTTTGCGACGGGAAAGATAACAACTGCAATGGTTTGGTAGACGATGGCATTACCTGCTGTGTACCGACCGAAGAAATCTGCGACCAGCAGGACAACGACTGTGATGGCCTCGTGGATGAGGATGGCGTGTGCGATCCGCCTCCCGAAACGCCCGAGACTCCCGAAACGCCTGAGACGCCCGAGACGCCTGAAACGCCAGAAACGCCCGAGACACCTGAGACGCCCGAGACGCCCGAGACGCCCGAGACGCCTGAGACGCCCGAGACGCCTGAGACGCCCGAAGAACCCGAGACGCCTGAAGAGCCCGAGACACCTGAGACACCTGAGAATCCTGAGAATCCACCTGCGGGTATTGAAGATCCCGAGAGTGATATGGGGCTCAGCCATAGTGCATCGGATTGCTCGAGCTTGCCGTTTGGAAGCGACGCCCCGATCCCATGGATACTTGGCCTTGGCGGCTTAATGGGAATGATTCTGCTTCGCCGCAGACGCGAGGATTAGTGGGCACGTGCTATTGCGCCTGCAGCGCAATACGCACTGTGCGCGCGGCTATGCGGGCGATTGGCCCCGCATACGCCGCGCTTTTTTTGAGTATGCACCCCCAAAAGAAAAGGCCGCGTATTCGCTTGCGAATAGCGGCCTTAAAGCGTGCCGTAGTGGCCGTCTGGCCACAAGGTGCGGCACTAGAATAAAAACACGAGGTGCAGCTGAAGTCTGAGATAATGAATGACAAAATCGTCTTTAAAGCTGGGCGTGTAGTCTAAATTGAGACCAATACCAATATTTTGCTGCATCATATAGGTGCCGCCGATACCCAGGCGCAGCGCAAAACGGGCATCATCCCATTCGTGATGAGCGTCATGCCACGGATCCCCTAGGTGATGATTGTGGTGCGCATCATGCTCCATATCCACATAGTCCGCGCCAATGCCGACGTTGCCAAATAATTCTATCTGGTTGATTGCATAGATGAATTTCGCCCCAAAGATGGTCGCGCCATAGAACCCATTGTGGTATTTGCTGTCATCATCCTGGAACATACCGCCCAGATCCTGCTCGATGCCGAGCGCAACAAAGTCAACAATGCGATAGCGCAGGGCAAGCGAAAACGCAAAGCCGTGAAAATCGTCCTGATTCTTTTCAAAACGGCCAACGTAGCCAAATCCACCGTCAAACTCGAACTGGCCGCGCGCCTGGGCTTCACCAGCGGTGACCATGTTCAGACCCAATGCGAACAGCAGTACGATAATGGCGTGTGCAATGTATTTTGTGCTCTTGTTTAAACGATCCATATCTTCTCCTTCAGGGCCGTCAGGCCCTGTCATGGCAAAGTTTTTCTTCACGCCATAGATTTGGGGCTCGGGGTTGCCGTTTTAGAATTTATAGACGAGATGCAGCTGCAGTCTAAGGAAGTGTGTTACGACATCATCGTCAAAACTGGGTGTGTAATCGAAGTTGAGACCAATACCAAACGGGCCGGCAATGTAATATGTGCCGCCAACGCCCAGGCGGAGTCCGAACCATGCGTTATCCCATTCCCAATGGATGTGGTGCTCGTCATAATCCATATCGACATAGACAGCACCGATACCGAGTCTGCCGAAGATTTCAGCAGAGCCAAAACTGTAAATGAATTTGGCACCAAAAATGGTGGCTCCATAAAACCCGTTATAGTCGTTATCATGTTCATTGAACAGGGCGCCCAAATCCTGTTCGATACCGAGGGCAAGCCAGTCAACAAAGCGATAGTGCGCGCCAATTGTAAACGTAAAGCCATTATAATCGTCGATATGCTTGTTATACATTCCAGCAAAACCAAATCCACCATTGATCTCAAATTCGCCGGCGTTTGCTTCCTGTGAAGTGGCCATATTGAGGCCGAATGCAAACAGCAGAGTTGTAAGGGCAAGTACGATGTGTTTCATAAGTTTGTTTAAAAGTTCCATATCTTCTCCTTATAGTTTTCTTCTAAACACCAATTGTTTTTAAGAGATTCGTCAGAATCTTCTTAAATTAGATCCATACTATACAAATCCACTTTGCATAAGGCAAAAAAAAGCCTCCATTTAAAACGGAGGCTTTAAAAAATTATTTCATTCAACCTTGCAATCGGCTTGATTATGCGAAGATTGCGAGGAGTGAAACGAGAAGTGCATAAATGGAGAGCGATTCGATGAGTGCGAGTGCGATGATCATCGGGGTGAAGATTTTGCCGTATGCGGAAGGATTGCGGGAAATGCCTTCGAGAGCACCAGCAGCGGCGCGGCCCTGACCGATACCGCAACCACATGCGGCGATACCGATGGAGAGACCAGCGGCGATAAAGCGCATGGGATCGACAACTTTATCCGCACCGCCGTCCTGGGCGAATGCCATTGGTGCAAAGACGACGAAGAGGATTGCAGCACTTGTAGCGAAAAGAGCAATTTTTTTGGTTAAGGACATGTTCTATCTCCAATAGGATGGCCGTATATCGGCCGGTTTACAATGAGAATTATTCTGAAATCGCCATGGAAATGTAGACGACGGTAAGAATACAGAAGACAGCGGTCTGAATGACGACGACGAGTGCGCCGAGGCACATCATGACAGCGGGAATCATCGGAGCACACAAAGACATGAGGACAGCCACGACGGCGTGGTCACCGTACATGTTGCCCATAAGTCGGATTGAGAGCGTAACAGGGCGCACCAACTGGCTGATGAGTTCGATGGGGAACATGAGTGGTCCCAAAACCGGGATGGGTCCCCACATTTCCTTGAGGACGTGGAAGAGACCTTTTTCACGGATACCGGCAATGGTCGAAACGAAGAAGACGATCAGTGCCATACCGACGTTGGTATTGAGATTATCGGTTGCAGGTGCAAGGCCTGGAATGAGCGCAAATACGTTGTTAAAGAAGATGAAGATGGCGAGTGCAAATACGAGAGGCAGGTATTTGCGAGCTTTTTTGGGGTCATGAATCTGACCGAGCAACAGACCGTGAACGAGATCGATGACGAGTTCAAAGATGGTTCGCGGCGTGAGCTTTTCATCGGGGAGTGGATTGAACTTTTTGTAGCTGGCAATAATCAGGATGGCAACGATGGCCATCGAGAGCAGGGTGAGTGCCACGTGGATAAAGGAAACGTGCGTTCCATTGAGCCATGTAAAACCTAATGAGCCGAATTGCTGCCACAAGTCGTGGATCTGCGGAAAGAAGAAGTCAATCCAGGTATTAATACCCTCGGCTTCTGCCAATGCAACTTCAATCATGGTTGTTCAACCTTTGTGTTTTCTTTCGGATCCGCATCAGGATTGTCATCATCTGATGCGGGTTTGACGAATAAAGGAACCGTGTAAAGTGGGATATACATGACGCTGACACCGATAAGTGCGGCAAAGGGATCGAATTTGAAAACAAGGATGAGAACGACTAAAAAAGCCGCTAAGATCAATGTTTTTACGGTCGAACCCACTTGAATTTTGAGTGCCGCATTTGTGGCAACCTCTTTGATATCACCATTTTGTTCAGCTTGCATTTTGACATGCATGCTGATGCTAGATGCCCATACCACATACGCACACAAAAGTGCGAATGAAAAAATACTAATAATTGCAGTTTGTATCGCAAAAGTGGAATCGAAGATCAACGAAACCACCAAATATACAGCGAATACGAGGACAAGCGAGACAATGACGCATACCTGAAATGTTTTGGGAATTTTATTCCAAAATTCTCTCATTGCTTTGTCCCTTCCGTTTGATCGAGTTTACTGGCTTTTTTGATATTTTTAATGGCTTCCAAAACGGTGGCAGCGACACCACAACAAATCCAGAACACAGTAAATATCGGTTTTGTTCCAAAAAGCTGGTCACACCACTTTCCGATGTAATAAGAGAATATGATGGCAAAGAGCAAGAAAAGACCGATGGATCCGAACTCAGAGGCGAGTTTAAAACTTTCGGCACGCAGTTTCTTGTCTTCTTCTTTGGTGTCAGACTCTGAAGAATGATCGACATCCGCCTGTGTTGACACATCCTCTGAGTGCTCAGTTTCGGGTGTATCAGAAACCGATTCTTCAATTTTGTCGCCATTTTCATCCCAGAGGTAGGCATTTTCATCGGCCTGATTTGGGGTGCTATCGGGCGTTTCGGAAGCGGGATTCTGTGAGGGAGCGTCTTCGTTGGGCATGTTTTTAATGCGGAATGCGGAATGCGGAATGCGGAATGCGGAATGCGGAATTGTTTTCTAATGCGGAATGCGGAATGCGGAATGCGGAATGCGGAATGCGGAATTGGGATGCAAAACTAAAGGGAAAGTCTGAAGTTTGGTGTGAATTGCGTTCTTAATGCGGAATGCGGAATCCGGAATTGTTTTCTAATTCGGAATGCGCAATTCGGAATGCTGAATTGGGAGAGACAATACGATCATAAAAAAGGCGGCGCAAAACTGCGCCGCCTGAATGATTGGCTTTACAGCCGCAATAATTAAAGCAGATATCCCGGCCGTCCGATGTAGACGGGGCTTCCGAGGTCTTTCTTTTTAACGGGTGTTCCGCCGGCATCGACGCGCTGCGAACCGCTGATGGCAATGGCAACGTGGTTAATGCCTTTCCATCGTGTACCGCTGTTCCAGTTGGTATGGTAGAACAAGAGGTCACCGGGAATGACATTTTGTACGCTGTTTACGGTGCCGCCGGCGTTGTAGCATTTGAGTGCTTCGCCTTCGGAGCTTCCCCAGCCGAAGTTGACACCTGCTGCAGACCAACAGCGGTGGCAGAATGAAGAGCAGTCATAGTGTCCGGTAGACGAACGGTATGCCTGGCTGTAAGTCCATCCTTCGGAGCGGTATTGCGAGTAGAGTGAGTTTGCTTTGTTAGCGGCTTTTTGACCGGCTTCTTTCATCTTATCGGATGCAGCCCCTCCAGAACCTGAGCTGGATCCGCCTGTGCTGCCGCCGCCGACGGTCGTATGTTTTTTGGAGATCCAACCGGTGCCGTCTTTATAGGAAATCTTAAGCCAGCCGTTTGATTCCTGGGTATAGGAGAAAGAGTCGCCGTTGGACAATGTTCCGAGAATTCCGTAGGAAGTGCCTGCACCTTTACGGACATTGAGGGCAGCTGCGGTCACAACACCGGTTTTGGCTGTAGCAGAGTCAGAACCGGAACTGCTGGAACTGTTTGAACCGCCAGATGAAGAACCGCCGACTTTTGTATATTTTTTAGAGATCCAACCGGTTTGGTCTTTGAATGAAATTTTGAGCCATCCACTTGATTCACCCAGTGCGGTGACCGTTGTACCGCCGCTGAGCTGGCCTAGAATCCCATAACTTGTGCCTGCACCTTTACGGACATTGAGCGATGATGCGGTTACGGTATAAAGCGTACCACTTCCCGAACCGGAACTGTTTTCTGATGAGGATTTGCTTCCCGATGAGGAAGAACTGTCCCCTGAATAAGAGGTGTACTGGCTGCAAATGTATCCCTTTTGCCCAGAATAATTGATTTGATGCCAGCCGTTTGTTGTACTGAGCACATCGACCGTCGTTTTGTATGTCAATGAGCCCAATTTTGAATAATTTGTCCCAGGTCCTTTTCGAACGTTTAAGCCGTTCGATGCTGTAACAGTTGCTTTTGCCATGACAGGCCTCCGCTCATTAGGCCCGGTATCGCAAGGACACCAGGCTTGTTATACTAAAATAATATAGTATGGAGCGAGGATTTACCTTTGTCAAAATAGTTTTTTTCTTTTTTCTTTATTTGTAAGCATTCAGCCTATGCTTGGCTTTTATTATGGATGTGTACTTAAACACGCTAAAAATAAGAAAACGTAATGTTTGGGTTCGGAATGGGGAAGGGTCCCCATTTTTTCTCGTTTTTGATCACATCACAGGCATTTTCCGGACTTGCATTTACCATCGCAGGCAATGCTTTCTTCAAAGTAATAGAACTTCCCGTCCAGTCCTTTTTTGCAGGATGTCGTTTCGGCATAATTCACGCCATTGCGTGGCGTGCAAACGGCATTGAGATCTTCATCCCCTTCATCACATTCAAAGACACAGTCTGCCCAGGTTTCGGTTAAATTGCGGCATAGCGGGTAGCCCTGGTTTTCGGAATCACCGCATACCATCACGCTCCAGGTATGTTTCTCGACATGGCAGTAGTAAAGTGCATTATTGACGCAGACATCGTGATCGTCATCCGTGCAGCTTTCTCCCACGGTCGGGAGTTTACTGTCGCAAATTCCGTCTTTGCAGGATTTGTCGCAGGTTTCAGTACTCGTAAACCAGAAATAGTTGGCCATTTGGGTCGATCCGGCCCGACATACAGAGGTGGTGGCAACGGGTTTGCCTTTGACGGTATCACAGGATCCTTTGGACTGGCCAACTTCGGAAAATTTGCATTTGGTTGTACATTCTGCGGTGGTCTTTTCATAAGGAATGGCGCAAACCTCGTCGGCACCGCATGCTGTTTCGGTGATCTTGCCGGATTCACACGTGTATGCTTTGCCTTCAAAACAAACCGGTTCAAACGATTCGGTGCATGAGGAACCGGTTACCGGGGCAATCTCTGTCACACACTTGCCTTTGTCACAGGCCACTGGGCAGGGATCGTCGGTAAAACCATAGAGGTATTTGCCCCCAGACTGGACCTCAAGACATTGATTTTCCTGAACATATTTGCCATTGCAAGTCGACGGGGCATCTTCTTCACATGGTAATACGCAATCGGCGAAGTTCTTTTTGGCCACCTGACAGGTTAGCTTTTGTTTCGTCGAATCTGCCAATTTTGCGCAATCCCGAAGCGTTACAAAGCCATCTTCATTGCAAAAATGCGCAATCTGCCCATCGCAGGATTCCTGCCATTTATCATCGCAGGATTCTTTGGTGACGGTATCTGCTTCTGTCGCATTGGGATCTGTTCCATCCTCAGGCTTTGTTCCATCCTCAGGCTTTGTTCCATCCTCAGGCTTTGTTCCATCCTCAGGCTTTGTTCCGTCCTCGGGTTTTGTTCCATCCTCGGGTTTTGTTCCATCCTCGGGTTTTGTTCCATCCTCGGGTTTTGTTCCGTCCTCGGGTTTTGTTCCGTCCTCGGGTTTTGTTCCGTCCTCGGGTTTTGTTCCGTCCTCAGGCTTTGTTCCGTCCTCAGGCTTTGTTCCGTCCTCAGGCTTTG
>JAGACY010000433.1 GCA_017613855.1 Pseudomonadota bacterium | reverse complement strand
TCGTGTCGCCGCTCATATAGGGAATAGATGCAGTCATCTACAGTCACTTGGTATCCACGTTGGTTTAACAAAGCCAATGACATTCCAATGATACATTGCGCATTGTGAATAAAAAAATGTCCGAATTCAACCATATCCCCGTTTTACTCAACGATGTCCTTAAAATGCTCGATCCCAAACCCGGGGAACGCTATCTCGATGTTACACTTGGTGGGGCCGGTCATGCCTCTGCCATTGCCAAACGCATTGCACCCGATGGCGAATTGGTTGGATTTGATCGCGATCCCGATGCCCAAAAGGCTGCTCAACAAAAACTGGCTCCATTTGGGCTTAAAACGACGTTTATTCAATCCTCGTTTATCGAACTGGATGAGCAGCTGCGGGCACATGGTTTCGAAGATCGTGAACAAAATGGCGGGTTTGATATGGTACTCGCCGATTTTGGGTTATCTTCACCGCAGATCGACAATGTTCAGCGCGGATTTTCGTTTCAAACAGATGCCCCGCTCGATATGCGCATGAGTCAGTCTGGAGAAACTGCCGCTCAATTCCTCGCACGCGTCGATGAAACTGAGTTGGCTGACATTCTGTACCAGTACTCGGATATTCGGCAATCACGGGCATTGGCGCGCAGAATTTGTGAACATGCACGTCAGGGAAATGTTCAGACTACGACACAGCTCGCAGAGCTTTGCTGTGGGATTATGGGATATCCAAGACCGGGGCATCCCCATCCCGCAACCCGGGTGTTTCAGGCTATTCGCATTGCTGTCAATGATGAATTCGGAGCCATTGATGTTTTTTTGCGAGACATCCCCAAATGGATGAAACCCTCCGGAAGACTGGCCATCATTTCATTTCACAGCGGGGAAGACAGGCGCGTCAAAGAAGCTATGCACCGATGGCAGAATCCATGCACTTGTCCGCCGAGACTGCCGGTTTGCATCTGCCATAAAGTTCCGCTTGGACACACCATTTCCAAAAAGGCTATCGAAGCCACGCCCGAAGAACTCGCTGAAAACTCGAGGGCGCGAAGTGCAAAACTCAGAGGATTTGTGTTTAATGCGTAATGCGTAATTCGTAATGCGTAATTGAATGACAAATACAAAAAAAACGTCACGACCCGGAGGGGCCTTATCATCAGCGCCCTTCAGGAATTACAAAGAGCATGCCCGAATAATTCCGCATTCCGCATTCCGAATTCCGCATTAATTCAATACGTTTTCAGCTCGAGTTTCTCGGTTTTCGTGCGGTCATATTTTTGAGGATGGAGGGCACGATCGAGCAACCCCGGATGAACGATATCCGCTCTGGTTCTGGCTGTATTGGGGCCAACCGATAATCCGACGAGCTCACCTTTCGATGAGAAAATGGGATAGCCATTGCGGGCAGTCATATTGGCAGTCCCATACTGGTGCATTTCCGTGACATTCAGCACGTGCTGGGTCATGTTTTCATAGAACGAATTTGGGCTGAGCAACAAAAACACGATACTTGGGATGGGCTTTTGTGCATCAAAAACATCGACCGGTTGAATCGATTGGTTCTGAGGGGTCGATAGAACGGCGACATTCTGAGCTTCGTCGCGATAATCCAGACGTGCCTTGACGCGTTTTCCCTGGATTTCAATTTCGAAAGACTCGCTCCACGTCAGCCAGTCTGCTGTTGTCAGATAGAACTGCCTCGAGGATTTGACTGTCTTGTCGGCTGATTTACGTTCTGCAAACGGGCTCGAAACTTTATCGAGATCGCGGTCAAAAAAACTATGGGAATGATGCTGCGGTTCGGGAACTTCTTCTTCTGTTAAATCAGATGCTTTGACAATTTCCTGCACAGCTTCTACGGAAACCGCAACACAGGCACCATCAAAACTCAATCCGGTTTCGGCGAGCCGGTGTGAGGGGGGCTGAAAGGCAAACATGGTAAATACCGCATTCTCGAGGCGTTTTTGAAGTGAGCGCCGTGCAGTATCGGACATGGCAAACTGCTCAGAGGACATGATGACCGTTTGTGCACGCTGCTGATCGTATGCAGGCAATTCGGCAAATGCCGGCAAAGCCAGGAATGATAACAAAATGGTGAGAATGTATTTCATGATTTATTCCAGTTCGCCCGCGACATTCCAGCGTAAATATTCGAGACGTTCTTCGCGGTTTGGGTAGGTGGCACAGGCATGCATCAGTTTGACGAGTGCAGCCTCCAGTCGCATTTCTCCGCCACTGATGGCACCGGCATCCAACAATCCCCGGCTATTTTCATACAAATTGAGGTCGATCTTTCCGACGGAGGCATTGGCCACGAGAACATCAATCCCCTGTGCGGTTGCTCTTGATACAAAAGCAGTCAGATTGCTTTCTGCACATGGAATCGTGCCGACCCCAAAGGGAATCAAAACGATGCCATCGAGGCATCGATCACCGTCGAGTAAACGATAAAGTGTATTGAGCTGCAATCCCGGGGTAACGTGAATTGCCATGACATTGGCATCAAAATTTGGAGAACATCTGAAAGGTGCATTCGGCCTGCGAATATGCTTGCCCAGCGTAATGTCAACGCCCAGTTTAGCGAGTGGTTCGCACCCCGGTGAATCAAAAGCGTGATAAGCGCGGGTGTTGACTTTACATGTCCTGCACCCGCGCATTAAAAGCCCATCAAAGCAAATGCCGACTTCGGGAATGTCGAGCGTCGCAATTTCAATAGAATCCGCGAGGTTACGGCGTGCATCGTTTCGAAGAGCACCAAGTGGCCTTTGTGCCCCTGTAAAAACGACGGGTTTATCGAGTCCTTCGAGGGCAAAAGCACATGCTGATGCGGTATAGGGCATCGTATCTGTCCCATGCACGACGATAAAACCATCGTAATGATTGCGTTGTGAGGCAATCATTTTCGTCAGTGCTGTCCACTGAGTCGGCCCAATGTCCGAAGAATCCAGATTGCACAAAATGGCCGAATCAATCTTCGCAAAACCAACATATTCCGGCAATTGTTCGACAAGCGCCGTCGCATAATGGCCTGGTTCAAGATGATCCTGGCCTTCCATACCAATTGTACCGCCCGTATGAATTAAAAGAATTTTTCGCATCACCCGCAAGCTCCCTTCGAATGCAGTGCACCTAACATTACAACATTACCGAACGGTGCGGTAATTTTGGCATTTTTACGGATGGATACGTGATTGTTTTGGAGGGGGCCGCGCTATCGGCTTTGCCGATACGC
>JAGACY010000432.1 GCA_017613855.1 Pseudomonadota bacterium | reverse complement strand
ATCATGATTAACCAAAGATTCAGTCGTTTCATATCACAAGCTCCATGTGTTTTGGGATGCGTCTCATTGACAGGGCTATTGCCAATACACAATTCTCTGTAACCTCGGCATTCAAAGCAAATCTCCATCTTGCACGATTTTTTGTGCTTCTTCCATCGAACACCTCAGAATTTCGGCGACATAAGTCGCCGTATCTGCACCGAGTACCGGCGAATGTTCATAGGATTCGCGCGGACTCTGGCTCAAACGAACCGGCGATGCGATGCACTGGATATCGCCGGCGACCGGATGCGGAATCGTCGTCACGATACCGCGGGCTGCTACCTGCGGATGTTTAAGAGCCTGTGCCATATTATTGAGTGGTCCTGCAGGTATTTCCGCCTTGTCCAGAATCTCGCACCATTCGGCGATCGTCTTTTTGCTGGCCGCGTCATTGAGGCATTTTTCAAGTTCCGGCCAATGCTGTAGCCGCGAATCGTTTGTGAGAAATCGCGGATCTGTCGCCATTTCGGGCGCTTCGAGTGCTTCTGCCAGTCTAACAAACAGCGTATCGTTGCCTGCGGCAATGTTAAAAAATCCATCGCTTGCTCGAATCGTTGCAAACGGGCAAATCGTTGCATGATGATTGCCGATAGCCGTTGGTGATACGCCGGTATAAAGACAGCGTGTGGCCGCATTTTCCAATATTGCCATCAATACATCGAACATCGCGATATCGACGTATTGTCCAACGCCAGTGCGTTCGCGTTGATAGAGTGCTGCAAGTACGCCAACTGCAGCAAATACGCCGGTATCGACATCGGCAACGCTCATGCCGACTTTATAGGGATGCTCGGCATCGGGGCCGGTGATGCTCATCATGCCAGTTAATCCCTGAATAATTAAATCGTATGCGGGTTTGTGTTGATATGGCCCCGTATGCCCATAGCCGCTGCACGAGCAGTAAATCAGCCGTGGATTGCGTTTTGACAGTATTTCGTAAGACAAGCCAAGGTGATCCATCACCCCCGGTTTGAAGTTCTCGACGACGACATCGGCGGTATCGATGAGTTTGAGCAGAAATTCGTGGGCTTTTTCGTTTTTCAGGTTGAGTTCGATGCTCTTTTTACCGCGATTGACGCTCATAAAATAGAGACTTTCGTCGTTCACAAATGGACCGTAGGCGCGTGAATCATCGCCTTTTTGTGGACGCTCGATTTTAATAACCTCGGCACCCAAATCGGCGAGCATCATAGAGCAAAAAGGACCGGCAAGAATGCGGCTAAAATCGACGACACGAATGTTATCCAACGCGAGCATGTTCAATTCCTACTAATTTATGAGGGGAGATACAGAAGACACGCTATACAGCGCAATCACTTTGGCACCGGATTTGGAAAGTGACTATGATTTGGTACTATTTACAGGAATTTTAACGATTAGTTTGGTTGCAGATTTCACTAATTCCGATGGCGCATTGGTTAACGCAATACTGTTCCTGTCATTAATTTTTGTAATCTTGAAACGGCCATTCTTTACCAGCTCATCGCCAATATAGAGTTCACCAACAGAATCCGTTGTCACACCGTCTTTACTGCCAACGCTTATTTTAATCTGTGTGTCTTTTTTATGCGGCGTGACAGACAGCAAATCCGCATCAATGCTCTTATATTGTCCTTTGATATCATCGACAATTGGTTTCTTAGGTATCAATTGTTCTTGTTCTTTAGAGATAGTTATCTTTTTTGGGGTCAAACTCTCTGGAGGAACGTATACACCGTAATACGCAACGGTAATTCCCGGGTTATCTACCGGATATTGAGGAGATTGGATTTTCTGCTGATCTCCTCGCAACTCACGTTCAGGTGAATTGGATACGCCATTCAATGCCTCGGGAGGACCATAAATCTTTGCCGGTTCTTCGTCACGGAGTTCTGGCACGAGCTCGGAATCTTTTCTAAAAGCTTCAGGTGGTCCGTATATCGTCGTTGGCACATCCTCCACAGCTTCTACCGGTTCCTCTTCAAATGGCGGCGGTCCGTATACATCAAGCGGTTCTTGTTCGATATCGCGGACAGATGGTACGCGTTCCGGATCGCCAGTATCATTCTGTTCATGTTCTGCAGTTTCTACCGGAGCCGGGCCGTAATAGCATTTGACCTCTTCACTTTTAACGCAGCCGCTGCTTACGACAGCAGCAATGGAACTCACAATGCCTACAATTGCTTTAAAAACATGACCTATCAGACGCATGTTTTCTCCTTCGTTTACAAATGGGCAAAACTGATATCTCTGTCAAACCATGAAATTGAAACAGTGTGGGGCTTTGCTCCAGGCACTGCAAACTATTCCCGGACTGGTGGCACTGGAGACACGCCATACAGCGCAATCACCTTACCCTCATCTTTGGGAAGCGGCTGGGGGGTGATGCTTGTGTCTGAAAGATGAATCACTGCTTTGGTAGTTTTTTTGAGCTGTTCCAGACTTGCATTTACGGTTGCTATACAGGTTAGATTCTGAACATTTGTGACTGTGAACTGCACTGTCTCATTTGTATTGTTGATATAGAGTGTTCCCACAGCCCCCACGACAACACCATCCTTTTTCCCTGCACGCAGTTTAATGCTGCAACGATGATCATCTTCAGGCGTAATCACAAGCAAGTCAGCCTTAATCGTGTTTGGCTGGATGGAGTCTTTGGAATCATCGGGGAGAGGGCCATAATAGGCCACTATTTTTGGGCTATCCATGAGCTCCGGTTGGGGAAGCTCGGGTTCCCGATTAAAGGCTTCAGGTGGCCCATATATCGTCGTTGGTACTTCCTCCACTTCGTCTATCGGATCGGCTTCGAATGGCGGCGGTCCGTATACATCAAGCGGTTCTTCCTCGATATCGCGGGCAGATGGTACGAGTTCCGGATCGCCAATATCATTCTGTTCCTGTTCTGCAGTTTCTACCGGTGCCGGGCCATAATAACATTTCACCTCTTCACTCTTAATACAGCCGCTGCTAACGACCGCAGCGATAGAACTCACAATACCGACAATCGTTTTAAAAACATGACCAATCAGACGCATACAGGCACCTTTGTTTCAAATGGCCAAAATTTGATATTTCGGCCAAACCATGGAAAAGTATAACGGCGATTTTGTTTTTGGGCAAACGATCATCGCTCAGGATGTCGGTTATGGAAAATATTATCAAACTGTTGCT